>DXOJ01000495.1:4229-4521 GCA_019412865.1 Bacteroides sp.
AAGCTGAAGTTTGTCGTCAGGATTGATCTCTACTTCACCACCCCGGAAATACTTATTGAAAAGAGAACATAGGTCGAATTTGTTGATACTCTGATTGTTCACAAGATTATACAAACCGGTAAGATTCTCCTTCAGAGCCTGATCCATAGCCTTGGCCAAAGTGTAGGTTGTAACACCTGTCCAAATAGCTCCTGTAAACCCGCTAATATGTCCCTTCTGTTTCATGAACCAGTTGAAGAGACCAATACCTGAGTTTTTAATATCTGGACCTACGATAGAATTACGGAAAGTA
>DXOJ01000495.1:4531-4936 GCA_019412865.1 Bacteroides sp.
TGTTAATCTCGCCCACAGCCTTTGAGCGATCGTAGAAAGTGGCTCCATTGGGAAGGGCGTCTTCGTCATAAGGACCATCGTTACCAGCAAAGACACAATCAGTGGACATATGGATAACCCGAGTTTTAGTATCCTTGGTAATTTCTACGAGGTAATGGGGAAGATAACCATTAAGCAAAACTGCCATAGCTTTGTTATTCTCTGCAAACTGATTGAGTAAACCAATGCAATTGATGATAGCATCATAGTTGCCCTCATCAACAGTCTGCTTGATGAAAGTCATATCAGAGGCATCGCCTATGATCGTGTTATCGAGTAATGAAGATTGCTGACGAGCAAATCCTACCACCTCGTGACCTTGCTCTTTGAAGTAGAGCGAAATGAGATGACCAGCCATGCCGTTAC
>DXOJ01000496.1 GCA_019412865.1 Bacteroides sp.
GTATGAACAGTTGTCTTTTTTCAATAAGATAGAATAGGGATAATGTTGTTCCTTCTCATTAGAATGTCAAGATGGTAATTAGTTGTAACATAAAGACCTCTGACTAATAATGTACAAATCTACGGATTATGCTTGCTTCATATTTATTTCTTCTTAGGTTTTCTACGTGCCCATCCTTCTTCGCTGAAGTCAGGTTCTTTATCTTTAAAAAACTCTTGCCAGTCATCTTTCTTTTTCGGACCGCGAGCATCAGAGTATCCTCGCTCAGCACGACTAGGCTTATCTTTTTTTGTTGACTTTGAGTCTTTTGCAGAAGCATCTTTCGGTTTTCTATCCTTATTTTCATAGCGCGGTGCACGTTCGTCGCTTTTGCCGCCGAATCGTTTACCTCCCTTGCGCTCATTTGAACCGTTTTCACGTCCTTTTCCGTTTTCTTCACCGGCACCGGCAATCTCAACAACTACCTTGCGTCCATTCCATTTAGCCCTATTCAGCGCCTTGATTACATTTGTCGCTTCCTTTTCCGGCACTTCAAAGAAAGAATAGTTCTGCATTAGGTCAATACGTCCCAACTCAATACGTCCTCTTGTGTTACTATTTAGTAGTCCGATAAGATCGCTAGGGAAGAAACTGTCTGTTTTACCCAAATTGATAAACAGGCGGTTAAAGCCCGGTGCAGCTTGGCGGCTTCTTTTTTCGAAACCACCTTCTTTGCGGTCACCCCGTCCGGTACGTTCTCCTCTGATGTCAGTCGGTACTTCTATTTCTGCACGGTTGCGATAATACTCGGCGAAACGGTTGAATTCGTGAGAAACCATTCGTTTAATCAGGTCCTCTTTGCTCAACCATTCCAGTTTACGGTAGATTTCCGGCATAAAGTCAGCAATCTCTTCCTCGTTTACTTTTACTTTTTCGAGATCATCAATAACCTTAATCAGTTGCTTCTGACAGATACCTGCTGCGGTTGGCATTTCTCCGACAATGAATTTTTTGCTGATAATCCGTTCAATTTCTCTCATCTTTCCTTTTTCACGGAGGTTGATGATGGCAATGGAAGTTCCTGTTTTTCCGGCACGTCCTGTACGTCCGCTGCGATGTGTATAACTCTCTGTATCGTCTGGTAATCCGTAATTGATAACATGCGTCAGATCGTCTACATCAAGTCCGCGGGCAGCCACGTCAGTTGCCACGAGTAGTTGCAAGTTGCGGATGCGGAATTTCTGCATAACAGCATCCCGTTGTGCTTGAGAAAGTTCACCATGCAAAGAATCGGCATTGTAGCCTTCTTGCATTAATTTGTCGGCAATTTCTTGAGTTTCTTTACGGGTACGGCAGAAAATAATACCGTATATTTGTGGGTAGTAATCGACGATACGCTTTAAAGCTTCGTATTTGTCTTTAGCCTGTACGGTATAAACAACGTGTTTAACGTTGTTGGTACTTTCATTCTTACGGCCAATAGTGATTTCTTTCGCATTGCGCAGGTAATTTTTGGAAATGCGTGCGATTTCCGGACTCATTGTTGCGGAAAACAATAGGGTGTTGCGCTCCTGCGGTACATCAGCCAGAATGGCGTTGATGCTTTCTGTGAATCCCATATTAAGCATTTCGTCGGCTTCATCCATTACCACATTGTGGATGGTAGATAGAGATACGGTTTTGCGCTCCATCAGGTCCAGCAGGCGTCCGGGGGTAGCTACAATGATGTGTACCCCTCGTTTGAGGCTGCGTATCTGGCTGTCAATGGAAGAACCACCATATACAGGTAATACTTTTAGTCCGTCAATGTATTTGGAATAGTCATTCAAATCTCCTGCTATCTGGAGACAAAGCTCGCGGGTAGGGCAGAGGATAAGCGATTGTGGAATTCTGTTTTTTACGTCAATCTGTTGGAGCAAGGGCAAACCGAATGCGGCTGTTTTACCTGTTCCTGTCTGTGCAAGAGCTACTACATCATTATTTTCTCCTAAAAGGTACGGAATCACTTCTTCTTGTACCGGCATGGGATTCTCGTATCCCATTTCTTCAATTGCTCTACGTATCTCCGGAGAAACGCCAAGCTCTTCAAATGTCTTCATTAAATCTCTGTATATCTTTTATTTCGGCTGCAAAGATAGTTAATTTAGTTGATAATGAATGATTGATAGTAGATAATTATTATAGACGCCACCCTATTTTATCACTTATCAACTATTAATTATCAGTTAATAAGATGCTGCGTAACTGTTCAATTTCTTCTGCAGAAAGTCCGATTCCCTTTTTCAGATAGGTCTGTACGCTCCCGTATTCAGCCTCAATCTGTTCTTTGGCAGCGTTCAGGAAATCTTCTTTTGCAGAGTAGATGGTTGTAATGGCTTCTTGCGAATTGACCGATAACTTATATGCATATTGAGAAGCTTTGGGAATATTAAAATAGTCATTACTCAAACGATAGTCTTCCATAATGACGTCTTCGTTGACTCCAAGAGCGGCAAGCAATAAGGCGGAAACGACCCCTGTACGCCCTTTCCCGGATGTACAATGAATCACAACCGGATAATGAGTACGGTCGAGAAGGACGGTGAACAGCTTTTTGAATTCCTTTTGGTAGTTTATAACTAATTCCCGATTCATTTGTTCTACCAAACGATAAATAGTGTCACTTTTTATCTTCTCTTCCTGAATTCCTTGCAGAATTTCTTCCATGTTCCCTGTGAGAATAGGGATATGTATGATATTAAATTCATCATCATGCAATTGCGGGTAGTTGTGGCGTTCATTTTCAGAACGTAAGTCTATGATTGTCCGTATCCCCATATTCTTAAGTTCCTGGCGTGAGCAGGGAGGAATGCTGTCTATTTGTGCGGAACGGTATATCATTCCCCAGCGAAGAGATTTGCCAGTACCGGCAGATTCATATCCTCCTAAATCACGGAAATTCTGTATGCCGGGGATGTTAATGTTGCGGGTGGCCACTTTAACCCGGTATTTGTTATTAAATACCATCAAGTAGTAATAACGTTGAGACGGATCGTTGGTTACGATTGTCATTTTACCACTGGAAATGTTTGCCATTGCAATGGAAGAATCTTCCGGAATAGCTTCAGGAGAAGTAGAGGTGTATACTTTTACCTGTCCTTTTAATACCGGTGCTGTTTCCCATTTGATAATACAGTTTCCTACGTTATTTTCTTCACATACCACAGATATAGCAGGTGATGTGCCAGAACATGATGGGAGCACTAATAAAACAGTAAGCCAGCTTAACAGGTTTCTATACATAGTTTCTTTGCCTTGAATCGTATACTGCAAAGATAAGAATTACCCGAAGATGTGGTAATTCCTTTGCTATAATTAGCCAAAGTTAATAGTAATTTACGTGTTAAAAAAGGGCGCTTCTTCGTTATAGAAGAGCGCCCTGAATGAGAAGTAACCTAAGTTTGCTTTATTGAATATTGTTCAATAGATCTATTTTTCCTTCGTTGACCAACTTTAAAATGAGCTCACCAAATAAGGTGTTTTGCCATGCAAACCAGGCGCGTGTGAAGTTTTTAGGGTCATCCTTATGGAAAGATTCGTGCATGAATCCTGTTCCTGCATCTGTATCCATCAGCATTTTTATGCAAGACTTAATTTCCTGGTCGTCCTGACTGGTGAATGCCTTCATCATGATACTCATAGGCCATATCATATCATAACCGATGTGAGGTCCTCCAATACCTTCTCCTGCCTTTCCTTTGAAGAAGTAGGGGTTGTCTTTGCTCCATACAAAACGACATGTGTTTTGATAAATAGGATCGTTGATGTCTACATCTCCCAGATAAGGCATTGCCAGCAGGCTTGGTACGTTGGCGTCGTCCATTAAGAGATGATTTCCGAATCCGTCTACTTCAAAAGCATAGATTGTACCATATTTAGGATGATTGTAAGTTGCATATTCTTTTAATGCGGTTTCTACTTCTTGTGCCAAATCTGTGCACTGTTTCGCCAGACTGGTGTTTTTGTTTACAACATTCAGAATTTCCGCAGCTTTCTTTAGAGAAGAAACAGCGAAGAAATTAGACGGTACGAGGAACTGTAAAGTGGTTGCATCGTCAGACGGACGGAAGGCTGAAACAATGAGTCCGACAGGATTTACAGGAGCACCTAGACCGTTATTGTTTAATGTGTCGAGTGCGCGTTCTGTCTTACGCTGGAATTTATAGGGACCCACTCCCTCTTTGCGCTGTTGTTCCTTGAAAGTTGTCAGTATGTTGGCGATGGCCTGTATCCATTCATTATCAAAGATGCTTGCATCACCGGTTTCTTTCCAATATTGATAGGCCAGACGTAATGGATAACATAAAGAATCTATTTCCCATTTACGTTCGTGCAGTTCCGGTTTCATATCGGTCAGGTCGGACATCCAATCTCCTCCCACAGCCCCATCATTGAAAGCATTGGCGTATGGATCGATATTTATACATTTAAATTGTCTGCGTATTACTCCTTCGAGCATTTTCTTCAATTCCGGGTCTTTATTCGCTAATTGTATATAAGGCCAAACCTGTGCTCCTGAGTCACGTAACCACATGGCATGGATATCTCCTGTGTAGACGAAAGTATCAGGCTTACCGTCTGTTGTACGGTAATGAACTGTTGTCTCAAGGGTATTTGGAAAACAATTCTCGAACATCCATGCCAATTTTTGATTAGTAAGTAACTTTTTCACCCTGATGATTTCTGCTTCCACGGCTTTTGATGTAAAAAGACGCTTGTTTACGGGTGGACGATTACTTTTATAAGCGGCAATTTCAGCTGCTTGATTGACCACATTGGTATGATCCTTAGCCAGGATAAGTTCTGTAGCTTTGGCAGGACCTCCTATTAATAGGGTGGTCGTGATGATACATATTCCGATGTTTCTTTTCTTCATATCTCTATTGTTTTAAGAGGGTTATTAAAAGTGATTATTGCAAATCGATTCCGCCTAGTCTTCCATACATTTCTATGAAAGCAGCTTGTGTCAAGAGCCATTTTTTCTCGTTTTTATCTGTGCCGCTCCAATCTGTATGGAACAGTCCCCGTTCATCTCTGGCATGATGCCATGCGTAATCAAGACTTTTCTGGAAATCGGTTAGATAGGTCTTGTTATGGTCTATTTGATAAAGTTCAATAAAGCCTCTAAGCATAACTGCTGTGAACCAGATATTTCCTTTTTTCAGTAATTGAAATGTTTGCCCGTTTGGAGAGGTAAAATGAGTGAAAAAGTGTTTATGACATGCTTCTGCTATATTTTGTGCATCTTCCAGATAACTTTTCTGTTTGGTAATTTGATAGAGTAGGGCAGCTGCCTGCATCATTTGTCCACTGTTATAGGCAAATTTGGCACGACCGATTTTCTTGTTGAGTGAGATGTTGTCAAAGTATAGATGATCTTTTGAGTCTTCCAGGTTCTTTTTAGTCCATTCGTATAACTCTTTTCCTTCTTTTAAATAGGCATCATCTTGAGTAGCTTGAAATAGTTTGAGAGCGAATACGGCTCCCGGTGCATTAGAACAAGTATTTTTAGATTCCTTCTTTTGTTCGCACCAGTAGACTCCTCCGCCGAGTATGTCATCTTTACCACTAAGGATAAACTTCCATATTAGTTTAGCTTTCTCCAGATAAGCTTGTTTTCCTGTCATTCGATAAGAATCGGTAAAATCGATACCTAACCAGACGTTATCATCATAAAAACGATCGGAGAGAGGTTGGCTGCTGATATAAGATGAGTAAGCGCATGGTTCCCTTCGTGTGTCGAAATACTCTTCTAATCCGGGTAGTACTTTGTTTTCCAAAAGTTTTTTATACTTCTTATTTTCAGTGCTCTCCAGTAGTGCATTTACCGCAGAGAACGTGCCCGAATACGGCCAAAGGTAGGAATATTCATTGCGTCTTTTTGCTTGTTCTTCTGATGCCAGATAAGTTGCCTTATTGTCTTGGTCAAAAGGATAATTCTCACGTAACAGACAAGTGTTGGGTGCTGCATAGTTTTGGTAAAGAGCATCCAAAGTTTGCTGTGCTTTTTCTATGTTAGGATTTGCGTTTGCAATGGTGAAAGCACAAATAACATTAAGTAATAGGCCGTTCATAATTTTTTATTTAAGTGGTGTTTATATAAATAGTAATTTGAATGAGTTCGCAGGTTTTATTGTGACTCTACAAAAATACCTTATTTCGGTTACTTTTTAAATGGGGAGTGAGCAGAT
>DXOJ01000497.1 GCA_019412865.1 Bacteroides sp.
CTGAATATTAACTTTAGTCATTATGCTGCTTAATTTTGATTAGTTACTTAATGAATAAGAGATATATCATTTTTACAATCTTGTTTTGTCTGGCAACTTGTGTTATCTATGGACAGGACAATCTTGAAGAGAAATTTAATAAGTTGGACAGGCTGAATCTGCTGGAAACAAATATGGCTAAAGCAAATATTGGGAATGCGCTTCAATATGCTTACTTGCTTTATCATAAAAATACGCCTGAATCGATTTCGAAAGCAGATAAAGTACTGAATATGACTCTTTCTTTTCAGGTGTCGAATGACTCGGAATCAGGAAACTACGGTTTATGGCCCTGGAGTGTAGGCTCCACTGTAAAAGACAAGAATGTGCCGTTATTTCATGCCCATCTCATGTTTGTGAATCTTTGGGACGAGCAGAATAAGATGTCGGCTCAAACTCGCGAGGCATTCCTGAAAGCATGCAAATGTATATTGGTTGCAGCTGAACGCAGATATGATGAGGAGATATTTGAATTGGGAAGGGAAGTCGTTGCGTATAGCAATGTTTTTTCTCTTTATGTGCAGACTTTAACGTTGGCAGCCGAACGGTATGACAGTGACCGGCTACGTCGTAAGGCGAATATCCAATGGAGGCGTTTTTACAATAACTTTAAGTTTTACGGTATTTCAGAGTTTTTGTCTACTACGTATTACCAGGTCATATTCGATGCGTTGATGGATATTAAAAACTTTGGGCATGAAGAAAGAATAGCCAAGGAGGCAAAAGAAATGATGGATTTCCTTTATTTGCAACAATCGGCAGTGACACACCCTTTGCTGAAAATTCCTGTGTCGGGCATTGCCAGGGACTACAGAGAGTTTACCAAGTACAATGATGCCAGAGTGGAGTTCCTTCAGCATGATGTTCAGGGCTATACGCCTCCTGCCAAAGCGATAGAAATCAATACGAACCGAAAGTATCCTTTTGAAGCTACCGGAAGAACCGGGGCACTGCCATTCGTTTATAAAACTTATCAGACACCCAATGCGGCTATGGGTTCAATGAGTGGTTGGGGAAACTATTATTGGCAACAGATCTATTGTATGGCTGCAATGGGCAAGAGTGAGAAAGAGAAAGCTACACTTTTTATTCCCGGTTCATATACACCTATAAATGGATTTACGAGCCAACAAGGATTGTCTGCACTCTGTGTCTTCAACCGTCTTCCTACTATGTGGCACTTGACCCAATGGAAAGGTGACCTGGCTGATTATCGTGAAACTTTCGGTGAGTTTGGAATTGGATTTACAGATCAATTTAAACGAGTTTCGCGAACGTCGGAAAGAATTGTCATACAGGCATACGGGTATGATGTTTATATTTTCCCGTTTGAAATGGTTAATGGAGAGATCAAATCGAGTTCTATGGAACTTCGGCAGAGAGAAAAGACCAGTCCTCGTTACCATACACGTCCTGCGCATTTCAATGAATATGTATTTAATGAGAAAGCAGACTGGTTTGGTGTTGTCGTGAAAATAGTTGAATCGGGGCAGAAGGTAGAAAGACCGGAAATTTTTTATAAGACAGAAGCTGCTATCCACACGTTCTCAACGGAGGACAATCTCTCTGTAAGTGTTGCCTGTATGGAGCAGGGGAATTGCATTCAAATACGGACTGATGATGTTAACCTGATACCCAGATTGCAAATAATAGACTAATATAAAAATAGTATCATGAAAAGACATTTATTTATTTTAATGATGAGTTGTATTGCCTGCACCATCTCGGCCCAGACCGGTTGGCAATCTCTTTTTAATGGGAAGAATCTGAAAGGATGGAAAGTTATTGGTGGAAAAGCTGAATATAAGGTTGTAGATGGAGCTATTGTCGGTACAAGCCGAATGGACACTCCGAATACTTTCCTGGCAACAGAAAAATGCTATGGAGATTTCATTCTGGAAATGGAATTTAAAGTAGATGATGAATTGAATTCTGGTATTCAATTTAGAAGTAATGCAAAAAAAGAGTATAAAAACGGACGGGTACATGGATATCAATATGAGATCGATCCGTCATCACGTGCATGGAGCGGTGGTATTTATGATGAAGCCAGATTGGGGTGGCTATATCCTCTGACTACTAATCCTGATGCTCAAAAGGCATTCAAACATAATGATTGGAATAAGGTTCGCATAGAGGCAATTGGTAATAACATACGTACTTGGATAAATGGTGTGCCGGCGGCAGATATTTTAGACGATCAGGATGCCTCTGGTTTCATAGCCTTGCAGGTTCATTCTGTTCATAAAGAAAATCTTGCCGGAAAACAGGTTGCCTGGAGAGGTATCCGCATCTTGACTACGAATCTTGAAAGTGAGAAATCTCCCGGAAGTGGTATTGTACAGCATAATTGTATTCCTAATACCATATCCGAACGAGAGTCGGCAGAGGGATGGAAACTTTTGTGGGATGGTAAGACTACGGATGGATGGATGAGTCATCGGGCACCGAAATTTCCGGAAAAGGGCTGGCACATAGAAGACGGTGTGTTGGTAGTGGAGAAAGCGGATGGAGCCGAGTCGGGTAATGGTGGTGATATCATTACAAAAGAGAAATATAAGAACTTTGTTCTAACTGTTGAATTCCGTATCACGAGCGGAGCCAATAGTGGGGTGAAATATTTTGTAAATCCAGATGTTAATAATGAACCGGGAGGTTCGGCTATCGGATGTGAGTTTCAGATATTAGATGACAATCTGCATCCGGATGCAAAGTTAGGAGTAAACGGAAACCGGAAGCTAGGTTCTCTTTATGACCTTATACCAGCCCCTGTAAATAAGCCTTTCCGCCCTGGTTTCTTTAATAAAGCAACGATTGTTGTTAACGGAAATCACGTGGAGCATTGGTTGAATGACGTTAAAATCATAGAATATACGCGTAACAACCAGATGTGGGATGCTCTCGTTGATTATAGCAAATATAAAGACTGGATTAATTTCGGCAATTTCGAGACGGGACATATCCTACTTCAGGATCATGGGGATGAAGTCTATTTTAAGAATATAAAAATCAAGGAAATTAAATAGTAACCTTTAAAACCTGAATAAAATGTCGGAAAACAAAATATCTCGCAGAAAGTTTCTTGCAAATGCGGCAGCATTGTCTTCGGTTCTGGCAGTTCCATCATTTATAATGGGAGCAGGAAGCAGTTGTTCTAGCCCGGCTCCAAAGAAGAGAGATGCACGGATTATAGGTGCGAACGGAAGAGTGGACATGGCAATGGTAGGTATTGGAAATCGCGGGAAAGATGTTATAAAGGAACTTGATAAAACCGGCTTATGCAATGTTGTTGCCTTGTGTGATGTTGATATGGGAGCTGAACATACACAGGAAATAATGAGTATGTTTCCGGGTGTTCCGCAGTTTCGCGATTTCCGGAAAATGTTCGATAAGATGGCAGACAAAATAGATGCGGTGATGGTGGCTACTCCCGACCATAGTCATTTCCCGATTTGTATGGCTGCCATGAAACTGGGTATCCATGTTTATGTGGAAAAACCGCTTGCCCGAACTTTTTATGAGTGTGAGTTATTGATGCAAGCTGAAAAAGAATACAATGTTATCACGCAAATGGGAAATCAAGGACATTCGGAGGCTAACTATTTTCAGTTTAAGGCTTGGAAGGATGCCGGTATCATAAAGGATGTTACAGCAGTAACTGCACACATGAATAATGAACGGCGATGGCATTCGTGGAATCCGAAGATGACGGGTTATCCGAAAGGTGAGCCAGTTCCTGCTGACATGGATTGGGATACTTGGCTGGCAGCCTCTCATTACCATGATTACAATCATGATTATCATAACGGACAATGGCGCTGCTGGTATGATTTTGGGATGGGAGCACTAGGTGATTGGGGAGCACATATCTTGGACACTGTACATGAGTATCTCCATTTGGGGTTACCCACAGAGATCAATCCTCTGTATTTGAAGGATCATAACAGGTTCTTTTATCCGATGTCGTCGACTATTGTGTTTAAGTTTTCCGAGAGAGAAAATATGCCTCCGTTGGATATTACCTGGTATGACGGATTGGATAATATACCGCAGGTTCCCGAAGGATATGGCGTTTCGGAAATTGATCCCAACATTCCTACTGTTGCCGGAGGTAAATTGCAACCTGCCAAACTGAATCCCGGTAAAGAAATATATTCCGAGACACTGACTTTTAAAGGTGGATCCCACGGAAGTACTCTTTCCATTATTCCGGATGCAAAGGCAAAGGAGATGGAGTCGAAGTTGCCGGAAGTTCCTGCAAGTCCGTCGAACCACTATGCCAATTTCCTGCTGGCTTGTATGGGAAAGGAGAAACCGCGTTCACCATTTTCTATTTCCGGTCCGTTGAGTCAGGTCTTTTGCTTGGGAGTGATCGGTCAGTGGATGGGTGAAAAGCTGGTTTTCGATCGTGAGACGAAACAGATTGTGAATAATCCACTTGCTAACCAGCTTCTTTGGGGGGCGGTGCCCCGTGACGGATGGGCGGATTATTACAAAATTTGATTCTATCTAAAAAACAAGATTAACTTTTAGTTAGTAGATGCACAGATTATTGATCGATAGATCGGTAATCTGTGCATTCTTTTTATATGATTTTCTGCTTTTATACTCCTCAAACTTGCAAAATCGTTTCACAGAACCTTTCAGGGCCTGTATTTTCTCCTGAAAGTATGATTTGATTTATTTTCTAACTTCTATATTTGTCAACAGAAACGAACGACAATGAAACATGGTATCTTTATCTTGGCTATTCTTATGGCTTTGTTAAGCCTTCCAGAAAGTGGGTATGCTGCGGTACCATTTTTTACTGTTATTAATGATACAATCCGACGGGTTGTGATATATTTCGATGCGAATGAAACGAATGTGAATCCTTGTTATAGGGGTAATAAAGAGGCAATTATAGCATTAGATTCCTTGTTGTTCGGAAATTCGGATACGAAATATATAACAGCGTTAAATGTAGTGAGTTTTGTTTCTCCTGATGGTGACGAGTCTTATAATAAAAGTTTGGTTACTAAGAGAAATAACTCGATAAAGGAATTCTTGAGGCGATATGAATTAGTTAATAATGTTGATAAGATTCATTTCTGTTCAAAGGGAGAGGATTGGTTGGAGTTTCGTAAGTTGGTGGCATCTGACACCAACTTACCCGACCGGGAAGAAGTGCTGATGTTGATTGACTATCATAAGGATGATATCGCCAAAAGAAAGCAACTGTTGCGTAAGCTAAATCGGGGAGCCGCCTACCGATATATGGTTCGTAATGTATTTCCGGAATTGAGGCGGTCTGTTATAACGATTGTCGGAGAAACTGGGATAATAGATAGAGAGGCTTTTGAACCGGTATCTTCTGTCTCCGGGTTGTTTGTTTCGAATCAGGAAGAGGCGCTTCCGAAGAATCAACCTGATAAGCCTGTGGGAGAAAGTGAAGATAAACAGACCTGTGAGGTCGATATGTCGGAGGCAGAAGAGCCGGTGAAAAGCAAAACAGTGCTTGCAGTAAAGAACAATCTATTATATGATTTGGCATTGGCGCCGAATATAGAAGTAGAAATTCCGATAGGTAAAAGGTGGTCTTTGAATACTGAATATAAATGTCCGTGGTGGCTGAATAGTAAACATGATTTCTGCTATCAGCTCCTTTCTGGAGGCATGGAAGGACGCTATTGGCTGGGGAACCGTCAGAAACGCGACCGATTGACCGGACATTTTATTGGACTTTATGCTGAAGGTGGAATATACGATTTCCAGTTACGTGGAGACGGATATCAAGGTAAGTACTATGGAGCTGCTGGAGTGACTTATGGATATGCAAAGCAATTAGTACGGCACTTTTCCCTTGAATTCAGTTTTGGCATAGGGTATTTGACAACAGAATATAAGAAATATACTCCTTATGAGGGGGATATTGTATGGACAAATAGTGGGCGTTATAACTTTATTGGTCCTACCAAAGCAAAAGTTTCTTTGGTATGGTTGATAACAACAAAGAGATAGGAGGGCGTTATGCGAAATGCAAGATTCATGCTTCTTGTGCTTCTGTCCTCGCTGCTGGTACTAAACGGGTGTAGCCGTCGCGATATATTGGATGATTATCCTGTAAGTGGGGTAGAAATTTCATTAAACTGGGATGGAGTAACAGATAAATTACCAGAAGGTATCCGGGTTATATTTTATCCGAAAGATGGTGAGGGTAAAAAAGTGGACAGGTACCTTTCGGTACGAGGTGGAGAAATGAAAGTTTCTCCGGGACGATATTCGGTTGTAGCTTACAACTATAATACGGAGTCCATACGTATCCGAGGAGAAGAGTCCTATGAAACGATAGAAGCTTATACAGGAAACTGCAATGGTTTAGGGATTGCAGGAACGGAAAAGATGGTTTGGTCACCGGACTCACTGTATGTGCTGAATATTGATGAACTGAAAATAGATAAGAGTGAAGAGGTGCTTTCTTTGGATTGGAAACTGGAATCGGTAGTGAAGAAGTATTCTTTTGCGGTAGAGGTCAAAGGTTTGGAATACGTAACAACAATCGTAGGGTGTATTAATGGACTATCTGATTGTTGCCACATTGGTAAAGGTTATGGAGCATCTTCCTCGCAGCCTATCTATTTTGAGGTAAAGAAAGATGGTAGTAAGGTAGTGGCGTATTTCACAGCTTTCAAGCAGGCAAAGGAAATGTCAGTCCCGACACGAATATCAGAATCAAGGAGCGCAACTTCCCGTGGTGTAGGCGATATAAAGTTGATCTTGAGATTTATCAAAACGGATAATACGGTGCAAGAGGCAGCGATTGATGTTACTGAAATAATAGAGACACTTGAAGATATTGGAACTGGAGATGATGGAAAACAGGAGCCTCCACCGGAGATTGAGTTACCGCCTGATGATAAGATTGAGGTTGATAAGCCAGAGTTACCACCGAATCCTGATGGAGGAGGAATAGGAGGTAATGTTGATGGATGGGGTCCAGAGGATGGCGTTGAATTACCTGTGAACTGAATGAGATACTATAAACAAAATAGAACAATATTATAAACTTTTAAAAATACAGTTATGAAAAAGATTTTATTGGCAGTTACAGCTGCTTTAGCAATTACGGGTTGCTCACAGAATGAAGATGAGGTTATTATTAATAATGGTAATTCGGTAGAAATTAATTTGAATGGTGGTGTTGAAGCCACTACTGTATCAAGAGCAGCTATAAATAAAGGTGAGGCTTTGTCTGGTATACAGTTCGTAAGAGTTGATGGAAATGATATTGGTACTTTGGAGGATTTCAGTAACGTAACAATTACTGGTGCTATGGCAGCAGGAGGAGCTATAACTTTTTCACCTGTACAATACTACCCCTCTAATGGTTCTACAAAGGCGAATATTTTAGGCTTTTATCCAGTAGCAACTTCTATTACAGCTGGTGTGGCAACTATGACCATTACAGGAGATGAGGATGTGTTATATGCTTCTTATGTGTCGGGTAGCAAGGAAACCCCGATTACAACTCCATTATCATTTCAACATAAATTGACACAATTTAAATTTGTGGTAAAGAGGGATGCTGCTTCGACAGATGCTGATATCACTAATGTAGCTGTAACTATAAAAGATGCAAATTCTATTTTTAAGATGAGTCTAGTTGATGGTGTATTATCAGATTGGGGGACTCCTATATCTACAATTAACCCTATAACAAATGCTACTGCTTCTGTAACTGGTACAGTAGAAACAGCAGGTTTTATGTTAGAACCTAATTTAACTTCCTTAGTATTAACTGTTTCGGCAACAGGATATGACTCGTCCGATGTTACAATTACGGGTACTGACGGAGGTAAGTTTGAAATGGGTAAAGCATATACAATAACTCTAACCTTTAAAGGTAAGAGCATAACTCCAAGTGGAGCAATTGCAGAGTGGACTACTGGAACAGGTGGTGGTGCTGATATTGAATAAGCTGAAAGATAATTTAGATATATTATAATATCTCTTTCTTTTAGACAGACATGAAAGGTGAGTAGAATTTTAATTTTTCTTTGTATGGTGGAGAAATAAAATTCTACTCACCTTTTCAGTTATTTGGAATAAGAATGATGAGTTTCACTTTATTTTCTGATTAAGTGAGAATTGTTGTTGATAATCAAATAATATGGGGTGCTATCTGTGATTTTGTGTAAATAGAAAGCTGTAGGATTCTAGTTTTATACTTGCAATCTCTTTTTCACTTTTCTTCCCATTTTTTATGGCTATATGAAATCTTTCATATATTTTTGCTGGCAGCATAAACAAATACAAATACAGCCAGCTTATGCCATCTATTTGTCAAGGAACTTGGGATTGTCAAATATGTCCGAAAGCAGTGAGCAATGCTATTACTCATGTTATTTATCAGCGTGGTTTTCATAAACCAGCTCAGAGGTGTGAGGAAAATTTTATTCTTTTCTTGATTAAAGGAGAAATGCTGGTTAATAGTAAGGAATATGCCGGTACCATGCTCAAAGAAGGTGAATTTATACTTCAAGCTATTGATTCTACATTTGAGATGCTTGCCATGCTTGAATGTGAGTGCATTTATTATCGTTTTATTCAACCGGAATTGTTTTGTGATTCTCGTTTCAATCATATAATGAAAGATGTGTCACCTCCACTTATCTATTCCCCAATAAAGATAGTTCCTGAACTACAATATTTTTTGAAGGGTTCCATCACTTATTTAAAAGGAAATAAAGTCTGCCGGGATTTGTTGTCTCTCAAGCGGAAAGAGTTGGCATTTGTGTTGGGGTATTATTATTCTGATTATGACCTTTCGAGTCTGGTGCATCCGCTCTCTAAGTACATCAATAGTTTCCACTACTTTGTTATCCAAAACTATAAGAAAGTAAAGACTGTAGAAGAACTAGCCCAATTAGGGGGATATACTCTTAGCACATTTCGTCGTATTTTCAATAATGTCTTTCATGAACCAGTTTATGAATGGATGCTGGCAAGGCGTAAAGAGGGTATTCTCGATGACTTGAATAATTCTGCTTATAGTATTTCCGAGATATGCTATAAATATGGTTTTGAGTCCTTACCTCATTTCTCTAATTTCTGTAAGAAATCTTTCGGCGCTTCTCCACGTAATTTGCGTGGACAAAACCGTTCATGATAACTGATTATTAATAATAATCATGATCCATTCATATATAAAGAAATCCCCTGTCGGACTAGCCGGCAGGGGATTCTGTCATTAATCAAATTAAGCTCTCGCTCTCGAAATCTAGCAATTTCTAGTCTTTTAATTTTGCGATGATGAAGTCACGGTTCAAGCGGGCGATGTTGCTGATAGAGATGTTCTTCGGACATTCAGCCTCACAAGCACGAGTGTTTGTACAGTTACCG
>DXOJ01000498.1:0-305 GCA_019412865.1 Bacteroides sp.
AAGAAGCTGAAGTCGTCTGCGCTTATTGATGAAGAGCTTAGTGCACTGTATGCCCGTTTTGATAAGGTCTTTTTAGGTTTATATCCTACTTTTGTTTCTGATTTTAATGCTTTGTTGAAAGATGAAGAGAAGATTATTTTGAAGCCGGATGCTTTATTGAATAGGGAACTTCGTATTTATGCTTTATTACGTTTGGGTATTACGGATAGTGGGAAGATAGCGAACTTCCTTCGGTGCTCTACAAGTACGGTTTATAATTATCGTACGAAGATGAGAAATAAAGCTGCTGTCGACAGAGATGAATT
>DXOJ01000498.1:315-3162 GCA_019412865.1 Bacteroides sp.
AAAGTGTTAAGTGCTTGATTAATAGTGTAAAATGTTAATTTACTATCTACATAAAGTAGTGTAAGTCAAATAAGCCGTTATTTATTTGGCTAGATTTGCAATATCAGTTTTTTACTCATCAGCTTGATGGTGAAAATTGATACTTTATCTATTATTTGTACTTAAATTCACTATGTTTTATTATGAACACGCAATCTTCAGTAGACACGAGAATTAAAGTTGGAATTATCGGTTTTGGTAGAATGGGAAGATTCTATTGGGAAGCGATGACAAAAAGTGGGCGATGGAATATTGCTTATATTTGCGATACTGATCCGGAATCACGTCAATTGGCTAAGAAGTTATCTCCTGAATCTCTTATAGTAGAAGATAATCAAAAAATTTTTGAGGATGAAAGTGTACAGGTAGTCGGTCTTTTCACTTTGGCCGACTCACGGATGGAACAAATAGAAAAAGCTATTCGCTACGGCAAACACATTATTTCAGAAAAACCTATTTCAGATACCATGGAAAATGAGTGGAAGGTCGTGGAGATGACAGAAAACACCAACCTCATTTCTGCGGTAAACTTGTATTTGCGGAATTCCTGGTATCATAATCTGATGAAAGAGTATATCGAGCAGGGAGAAATCGGAGAACTGGCTATTATCCGTATTTGCCACATGACTCCCGGTTTGGCACCGGGCGAAGGTCATGAGTACGAGGGACCTGCTTTCCATGATTGTGGAATGCACTACGTCGATATTACCCGTTGGTATGCAGGCTGTGATTATAGAACATGGAATGCGCAGGGAGTGAATATGTGGAATTATAAAGATCCTTGGTGGGTACAATGTCACGGAACTTTCCAAAATGGCGTAGTCTTCGATATTACTCAGGGCTTTGTTTATGGACAATTATCTAAAGACCAGACACATAATTCGTATGTGGATATTATAGGTACCAAAGGAGTTGTGCGTATGACGCATGATTTCAATACCGCTGTTGTTGATCTGCACGGTGTCAATCAGACCATTCGTGTGGAGAAACCTTTCGGTGGCAAGAATATAGACGTGTTGTGTGACCTGTTTGCTGATTCGGTAGAAACCGGAAAGCGCAATTCCCGCTTACCGTCTATGCGCGATTCGGCCATTGCATCCGAATATGCGTGGACATTCTTAAAAGACACACGCAAACACGATTTGCCCGCTATTGGTAATTTGCGCACTCTGGAGCAAATACGCGAGCGAAGAAGAAACATGAAAAATGGATATGGATTGTTGCATGGCAACCTTCCAAAGATTATTAACCCTTAAATAAATAAAATCATGTCAAACATTTCGAGGAGAAAGTTTCTCAAAACGGGGGCTGCTGCTTTAGCAGGCATTACTATTGCTCCCAGTACTATTTTAGGTATGAGCCACGGGCATATTTCGCCTACTGACAAACTGAATCTTGCAGCCGTGGGTATTGGTGGTATGGGACATGCCAATATTAATCACGTGAAGGGCACTGAAAATATTGTGGCTCTTTGTGATGTGGATTGGAAGTATGCAAAAGGTGTGTTCGACGAATTCCCCAAGGCTAAAAAATACTGGGACTATCGTAAGATGTATGAAGAAATGGGTAAATCTATCGATGGTGTGATTATTGCAACTGCCGACCATACTCATGCTATCATCACTGCTGATGCAATGACAATGGGAAAACACGTGTACTGTCAGAAGCCGTTGACCCACTCTGTTTATGAATCTCGTTTATTGACAAATTTGGCTGCTTCAACAGGTGTTGTTACTCAGATGGGTAATCAGGGTTCGTCAGACGAAGGTACGGATTTGGTATGCGAATGGATTTGGAATGGTGAAATCGGTGATATAACTAAGGTGGAATGTGCAACAGACCGTCCTATTTGGCCGCAAGGATTGAATGTTCCTGAAGGTGTAGACCGTATTCCTAGTACATTGAATTGGGATTTGTTTACAGGTCCTGCTAAAATGAATCCTTACAATGCTATTTATCATCCTTGGAACTGGCGTGGATGGTGGGATTACGGAACAGGTGCATTAGGTGATATGGCTTGCCATATTTTGCATCAGCCGTTTAGAGCATTGAAATTGCAATATCCTACCAAAGTGGAAGGATCATCTACTTTATTGTTGAATGCTTGTGCTCCGCAGGCACAGCATGTGAAAATGATTTTCCCTGCTCGTGAAAATATGCCGAAAGTAGCTATGCCTGAAGTGGAAGTACATTGGTACGATGGCGGTATGATGCCTGAACGTCCGAAAGGATTCCCGGAAGGAAAACAACTGATGCAGAGTGGTGGTGGTTTGACTATTTTCCACGGAACGAAAGATACTTTGATTTGCGGATGTTATGGACAGAATCCTTGGTTGCTTTCTGGTCGTAAACCAAATGCGCCAAAAGTTTGTCGTCGTGTTCCTAATGCTATGAACGGTGGGCACGAGATGGACTGGGTACGTGCATGTAAAGAAAATAAATCTAACCGTATCATGACTAAGTCTGATTTCTCAGAAGCCGGACCCATGAATGAAATGGTAGCAATGGGTGTATTGGCTATTCGTTTGCAAGCGCTGAATAAGACTCTTGAATGGGATGGAGCTAACATGTGCTTTACGAATATCGGTGATAACGAAACGATCCGTACCGTTATCAAAGACGGATTCAAGATTCATGATGGTCATCCGACATTTGATAAGACATGGACTGATCCGATTAATGCGAAACAGTTTGCTGCTGAATTAGTTAAACATACTTATCGTGACGGTTGGAGACTTCCTGATATGCCGAGATAAAAGTAAATTAAAAATTAAAAATTAAATAGTTGATATCATGAAAAAAGTATTT
>DXOJ01000499.1 GCA_019412865.1 Bacteroides sp.
GTAGCATAATACGGCCATCTTTCTTATTTACAACAATATTATTTTCTCTTGCCAACCAATAGCTAAAACTGCTTCTTCAAAAGTCATAGTTAGCTTTTGACACAACTCTTGTATGGAAAATTCGAATGTTCTTTTCTCAAGTTCATTCCATACACGTCCGGCATTACTGCCAATTTCTGTAATTCTTAAATTCATTTGTCCAATTACATTCTTTCTTAATATTCTACAATCTGTAATTGGGGTTATAATGTCAGTAATTCGTCTACAAATGGTCTCTTTCTTTCATCGTACTTTTGCAATGTCGAAAATAGGTAATCAATTTATTAATTATTAAAGCGCAAGAGATATGAAACGGATTTTATTATTAACGGCTGTATTTATGATGATGCTCGGAACCAGTTTTTCTTCAGCACAGACAAATGCTGATAATTTTTATAAAAGTGATCGGGTGGATGTAGAAAAAGTATCTTTTTCTAACCAATATAAGATGAAAGTAGTGGGTAATCTTTTTCTGCCCAAGAGTATGAAAGAAGGGGGAAAATATCCTGCAATCATTGTAGGGCATCCGATGGGAGCTGTTAAGGAGCAGAGTGCGAATCTCTATGCAACGAAAATGGCGGAAAGGGGATTTGTTACACTGTCCATCGATTTGTCTTTCTGGGGTGAGAGTGAAGGCGAGCCGCGTAATGCAGTTTTGCCGGAGGTTTATTCGGAGGACTTTAGCGCTGCGGTTGATTTTTTAGGTACGCGTCCGTTCGTTGACCGGAATCTTATTGGTGTAATTGGAATTTGTGGGAGCGGAAGTTTTGCTATCAGTGCAGCGAAAATAGATCCTCGTCTCAAGGCCATTGCAACAATCAGTATGTATAATATGGGAGCAGCCAACCGTAATGGATTAAATCACTCATTAACGTTGGAACAGAGAAAGCAGATTATGGCTGAAGCGGCGGAACAGCGTTATACAGAATTTTTGGGTGGGGAAACTAAATATACCAGTGGAACTGTACATCAATTGACAGAAACGTCCAGTCCGATCGAGCGGGAGTTTTATGAATTCTACCGTACGCAGAGAGGAGAATTTACTCCTGACGGAGTAACTCCTATGACCACTACACACCCTACGCTCTCAAGCAATGTGAAATTTATGAATTTCTATCCTTTCGAAGATATTGAAACTATTTCACCCCGGCCTATGCTTTTCATCACCGGAGAGAATGCCCATTCACGTGAATTTAGTGAAGACGCCTATCGATTGGCTGCCGAACCTAAAGAACTGTACATAGTACCCGGTGCCGGGCATGTCGATCTTTACGATCGTGTGAGCCTTATCCCGTTTAATAAGCTGGAAGCTTTCTTTAAGGAGTATCTGAAGAAATAAATTTCAATACCATAAATAGGATATACTATGTGTAATTTTTGAAATAACAGACTAAAAAATAAAATGATGCAACAAATAAGAAATAAAGAATATGGAGGCGAACGCCCTCTATTTGCAACCCATGACATTCAGTTAGAAGATGTAACGATTCATGCCGGTGAATCGGCACTGAAAGAATGTAGTAATATCATAGCGATAAACTGCCGTTTTGAAGGGAAATATCCTTTCTGGCACACCAATGGATTCATTGTGAAGAATTGTCTTTTTACAGAAGGAGCTCGTGCTGCCCTATGGTATTCTCAAAGTCTGCAAATGGCGGATACCTTGGTGGAAGCACCGAAGATGTTCCGTGAAATGGATGGGGTAAAACTCGAAAATGTGCAGTTGCCCAATGCCTTGGAAACGTTTTGGTATTGTCGTAATATAGAACTGAAGAACGTACAGATTGATAAAGCAGATTATCTTTTTATACATAGCGAGAATATTCATATACAAAATTACGCTCAAAATGGAAACTATTCGTTTCAATATTGCAAGAATGTAGAAATCCATAATGCAGTCATCAACTCCAAAGATGCTTTTTGGAATACGGAAAATGTAACTGTCTATGATTCGGAACTGAACGGAGAATATCTGGGATGGCATTCTAAAAACCTGCGTTTGGTAAATTGTAAGATTTCGGGCACTCAACCTCTTTGTTACGCACATGATCTGGTGATGGAAAATTGTACGATGGCGGAGGATGCTGACCTTGCTTTTGAGCACAGTAGCGTGAAAGCAACGATTAAAAGTCCGGTTCATAGTGTGAAAAATCCTCGTACAGGGAGTATTGTTGCCGAAAGCTTCGGCACAATTATTCTGGATGAAAATCTGAAAGCACCGGGAAATTGTGAATTGAAACTCTGGGACGACCTAACCTGTTTTGATTGAAATATGAAGTATAATTTCGATGAAATTATTCCACGCAGAGGTACGAATTCCTATAAATGGGATTCGTCCGCAGATGCGGATGTCTTGCCGATGTGGGTGGCTGATATGGATTTCCGTACGGCTCCCCCCGTCGTGGAGGCATTGAAGAAGCGGGTGGAACATGGGATTTTCGGATATGTACGCGTACCTGACGCATACTACGAAGCGATAACCAACTGGTTTGCACGACGACATGCCTGGCGGATAGAAAAAGAATGGATTATTTATACTACCGGAGTTGTGCCGGCAATATCTGCTGCAATTAAAGCACTGACAGTACCCAGCGATAAAGTGATGGTGCAGACGCCTGTATACAATTGTTTTTTCTCCTCTATCCGTAATAACGGGTGCGAGATGATTGCCAATCCTTTAGTATATAGAAACAGGGGGTATCAGATTGACTTTGATGATTTGGAGAGGAAAGCTTCCGATCCGAAGATAAAACTCATGTTGTTATGTAATCCGCATAATCCTGTCGGAAGAGTATGGAGTAAGCAGGAATTAAGGCAGATAGGTGAGATTTGTATTCGGAATAATGTGTTTGTGATCGCTGATGAAATTCATTGTGAATTGGTTTTTCTGGGGCATGAATATACTCCTTTCGCTTCTATATCAGAAGAGTTTCTTGTGAATTCGGTAACCTTTGTTTCGCCTAGCAAGGCTTTCAATCTGGCAGGGCTTCAGATAGCCAATATTATTTCTGCAGATGCAAATGTACGGGTGAGGATAGATAAAGCGATTAATATAAATGAAGTATGTGATGTAAATTCTTTCGGAGTGGAGGCGTTGATGGCTGCTTACAATGAGGGTGAAGAATGGCTGGAAGAACTTAAAATCTATTTGTTTGCGAATTACATCTATTTAAAAGGTTATTTTGATGAATATCTTCCGGAATTTCCCGTAATGATGTTGGAAGGTACGTATCTGGTTTGGGTAGATTGCTCGGTCTTGAATCAAACGTCAGCAGAAATAGTAAAAGACTTGTTGAAGAAAGAAAAGCTTTGGGTGAACGAAGGCAGTCTGTATGGAGAGACTGGTGAAGGGTTTATCCGTATCAATATTGCATGTCCGCGACAGCGGTTGATAGAAGGATTAAACAGATTGAAGCGGGTACTGAAATCATAAATACGAATGAAAAGCTAATTGTTCCATTTCTGCAGGTGAAGCATCACCCCCATGAAACAGACACAGGTAATCGCTTTTCCATATTTACCAAGCAGGATAGAAAACCTTCTTCATATTTTAGATTTTCTGAAAGCATAATAGATGTTAATAGGGCTCATAGCTTGCGAACTAATTTTTGGTATGATATGTTGTCTAAAGTGAATAACGAATTAAAAAATGAACTAGAAAGTTAGACATGAACATACAATACATTTCTAATGATTTAGCAGATAAAACATTACATTTAAAAACTTATGAACATGAGAAAATCTATTATTTTATTAGCTTTTATATTGGGTGGCTTTACAGCAGCA
>DXOJ01000005.1:0-327 GCA_019412865.1 Bacteroides sp.
ATTCCTCCCATAGTGGCTTGTATGGTCTTAGGGTTATATACATCTACCGTATTCTGCGAGCAGATAATATGTTCGATGCCAAACCAGTCGGCCAGACGGATAATGGTACCTAGATTTCCGGGATCCTGCACATCGTCCAATGCAAGGCAAAGTGATGAACGAACTGCCTCCGGATCCAAAGTATATTGTGGTTGTTCGAAAATAGCAAGTACCTGTTGGGGAGTTTTCAATAAACTGGCCCGTGAAAGATCTTCCTGTGAAACTTCTACCAGTTCACTTGCGTCAATACCCGGATGCTCCTGAAGCCAGGAGGGAGTGGCTGCTAAA
>DXOJ01000005.1:337-3797 GCA_019412865.1 Bacteroides sp.
CCGAGTAAATCACCTACCAATTTAGGACCTTCAGCCAGAAATACCCGCTCTTCTTTACGTATTTTCTTCAGTTCCAGCGAGTGGATATACTTTATTTTGTTTTTACTTAATGATGCCATAGATTTGATATTCTTTTGCAAAGCTATAAAGATATTTCCAATCTATCCTTACTTTCCTCTCTTTTTCTTAAATTATTTTCCCCGTCAGAAAATATAATTTATCTTTGTAGGCGCATTTTTCATGCTATCGATGTAAAACCGTATGAGGAGAAATTTTCTTTGTTTGCTTGCTTCTGCTGCTGTCTTGTCACTTGCTTCGTGTACTACCACTAAGTTTGTGCCGGATGGTTCTTATTTGCTGGATGAAGTTAAAATTCGTACGGACCAGAAAAACATACGGCCTTCTTCCTTACGCATGTATGTTCGTCAAAATCCTAATGCCAAGTGGTTCAGCCTGATAAAGACTCAACTTTATGTCTACAATCTGTCGGGGCGTGATTCAACCAAATGGGGAAACAAATTTTTAAGAAGGATAGGGGATGCTCCTGTAATATATAGCGAGGACGAAGCGAAACGCTCTGAAGAAGAGATCACTAAGGCTGTGCACAATATGGGATATATGGCGGCAACCGTGAAGCGTTCGACTAAAATAAAAAAGAAAAAGATTAAGCTGTATTATGATGTAACGGCCGGCAAACCCTACGTTGTTCAATCTATCAAATATGATATTTATGATCCTAAAATAGCCTCTCTTCTCAAACAGGATTCTGCCAGAAGCTTGTTGAAGGAAGGAATGTATTTGGATGTGAATGTATTGGATGCGGACAGGCAACGTATCACGAATAAGTTGCTTCGGAATGGCTATTATAAATTTAATAAGGATTATATCGGATATACGGCCGATACGGTTCGTAATACTTATAATGTAGATCTGACTCAACATTTGCAGATGTATAAAGCGCATGCGAGTGATTCGGCAAGGGCACATCAGCAATATTGGATCAATAAGATTAATTTTATTACGGATTATGACGTTTTGCAGTCTTCTGCCTTGAGCAGTGTGGATATTAATGATTCGGTTCATTATAAGGGATATCCGATTTACTATAAGGATAAGCTCTATTTACGTCCTAAAGTGCTTACGGATAACCTCCGGTTTGCTTCCGGCGATTTGTTTAATGAGCGTGATGTGCAGCAAACTTATTCCAGTTTCGGGCGTTTGTCTGCATTGAAATATACGAATATCCGTTTTATTGAGACTCAAGTTGGAGATTCAACAATGCTCGATTGTTACGTGATGTTGACTAAGAGCAAGCATAAATCGGTATCCTTTGAGGTAGAGGGAACCAATTCTGCCGGTGACTTGGGAGCGGCAGCTTCCGTTTCTTTCCAGAATAGGAATCTCTTTCGCGGGTCGGAAACGTTTATGATAAAATTCCGTGGAGCGTATGAGGTTATTTCCGGGCTTCAGGCAGGCTATTCAAATAATAACTATACGGAGTATGGAGTGGAAACGAGTATCAACTTTCCTAATTTCCTGTTCCCATTCATTTCCTCTGATTTTAAACGGAAAATCAGGGCTACAACAGAGTTTGGTTTACAGTATAATTATCAGTTGCGACCGGAGTTCTTGCGTACGATGGCTTCTGCTAACTGGAGTTACAAGTGGACACAACGCCAGAAGATACAACACCGTATTGATTTGATAAATATTGCTTTCCTTTATTTGCCCCGTATCTCTGAAAGATTTAAAGAAGACTATATAAATAAAGGACAGAACCATATATTCCAGTATAATTATCAGGATCGACTGATTATAAATATGGGATATAGCTATAATTATAATAGCGTGGGAGGATCGATTATCAATAATACGATTGCTTCTAATTCATACTCCATCCGTTTTAATTTCGAATCGGCGGGAAATGTAATGTATGCTCTGTCAAAGGCTGCAAACATTCGGAAGAACAGTAATGGTGAATACGCTATTCTGGGAATTCCTTATGCTCAATATCTGAAAGGGGAGTTTGATTTTGCTAAGAATATCAGAATCGATTATCGTAACTCTTTTGCGTTTCATGCTGGTGTGGGAATAGCTGTACCTTATGGAAATGCGAAGACTATTCCGTTTGAGAAACAATATTTCTCTGGTGGAGCCAATAGTGTCCGCGGATGGAGTGTTCGCGATTTGGGACCGGGCTCTTTTGCAGGAAATGGGAATTTGCTCGATCAATCCGGAGATATTAAACTGGATGCCAGTATTGAATACCGAAGCAAGTTATTCTGGAAGTTTCAGGGGGCGGTATTTATTGATACTGGTAATATCTGGACCATCCGGAGTTATGCCAATCAACCGGGAGGGGTTTTCAAGTTTGATAGGTTTTATAAGCAAATAGCAGTGGCCTACGGATTAGGTCTCCGCCTGGATTTGGATTTCTTTATTTTGCGTTTTGACGGAGGTATGAAAGCTGTCAATCCTGCCTATGAAACGAGGAAAGAGCATTTCCCCATCATTCATCCTAAATTCAGTCGTGACTTTGCTTTCCATTTTGCTGTGGGATATCCTTTCTAATCAGCCATTTATTATTTACTCTTACTAATTCGAGCGTATCTTGCAGGGAACTTACGTATTCCATTTTTCCTCCGATGGGATGAATGACGAATGCATTTTTGATTTGGCAGACAACCGACGCTTCTTCTAAATTAGCATCTATCTCACTTGAAATAACAGAAACTTTTGCAGCGCCTCGTGTCTTAAGTTGCTCCAGATGGGTTTGCCCGACATTAGATGCTAAGAAACTAAGATAAGATTGAGAAGAAGGCGTGCTCCATTCTTTGGCGACCGTATAATTGAAATTATAAAAGGCTTCACAGAAATCTATGGCTGTCTGTTCTATTTGAGTTTGAGGAGTTTGTTGCTGACAAGATAGACAGGTGAAGATTAGAACAGAATAGATAAGTGTATATAGTTTATTCATAGTACAAAAGATTCTTGATAGAAGAAGATAAGATTGAAAAAGGAGATGAAACTCCTATATGATGTTTCATCTCCTTCGTATTTGTTTTTATTTTTAGCGGGCGGCAAACATAAAATTGCTCATTGTAGCCTGGCGTGCTGCCAGCATGCCTTGAGCATCCAGCGTTACATTCATCTTTTCGCCATTTGGCAAGAACAAATCAGCAGTGCCATCATTGTTCATTTTTACTAATTCAGCGCTTTCACCGTTTGCAACGACATTCCATGTGTTGGCTTCTTTGTTGTAGATCAGGTCCATTGAAGCAGTTTCGCCCTCTTTAGTAATGGAATATCCATTCTCAAGAGTTTTCACCATGTAGTTGCCGTTTTCTCCTTTTACTTTCTTTACGTCACCTACATTAGCCATCGGATTGGAGCCACTCCAGAATTCGATAGAGTTGATAACTAAAGCATCAGCCAGGTAAGCTACACCATAAACCGGAAC
>DXOJ01000050.1 GCA_019412865.1 Bacteroides sp.
CAATTATATGTTGTATTTTTGCAGTTCAAATTAAACGCATGTATCTGCATGAGTACAAATAAAAATGACTATTATCATTTAGGACTTACGGATAACGAAGTCCTACAAAGCAGGGAGAAAAATGGTATTAACCTGTTAACGCCCCCCAAGCGTCCTTCTCTCTGGAAGCTCTATCTGGAAAAATTTGAAGACCCGGTTGTGCGTGTGTTATTAGTGGCAGCCGCTTTCTCGTTAATCATCTCCATCATCGAAAACGAATATGCTGAAACGATCGGAATCATAGCCGCTATCTTACTGGCTACCGGAATCGGTTTCTTTTTCGAATATGATGCCAGCAAGAAATTTGACTTGCTGAATGCAGTCAATGAAGAAACATTGGTAAAAGTGATCCGGAACGGACGTGTACAGGAAATCCCTCGTAAAGACATAGTGGTAGGTGATATTGTGATTCTGGAAACAGGTGAAGAAATTCCCGCTGATGGAGAGTTACTGGAAGCTATCTCTCTGCAAGTGAATGAATCCAATCTGACCGGAGAACCTGTTATCAATAAAACCACTGTAGAAACGGATTTTGATGAAGAAGCGACTTATGCTTCTAATCTGGTGATGCGTGGTACTACAGTAGTGGATGGTCATGGAACCATGCGTGTGCTGCATGTGGGTGATGCTACTGAAATCGGGAAAGTAGCCCGGCAGAGCACAGAGGACAACCTCGAGCCCACCCCGCTGAACATACAGTTGACCAAACTTGCAAACCTGATCGGAAAGATCGGCTTTACCGTTGCCGGTCTTGCTTTTCTCATATTCTTTGTCAAGGATGTATTGTTATTTTTTGATTTCGGTTCGCTGAACGGGTGGCATGAGTGGCTTCCGGTTTTCGAACGGACACTGAAATATTTTATGATGGCAGTTACACTGATTGTAGTAGCTGTGCCTGAAGGATTGCCAATGAGTGTCACGCTTAGTCTGGCATTGAATATGCGCCGTATGCTTTCCACCAACAACTTGGTGCGGAAAATGCACGCTTGCGAAACAATGGGAGCCATCACCGTGATTTGTACGGATAAAACCGGCACACTGACGCAAAATCTGATGCAAGTGCACGAACCCAATTTCTATGGTATCAAAAATGGCAGCGACTTGTCTGATGATGATATCAGCGCACTTATCGCAGAGGGAATCAGTGCTAATTCAACAGCTTTCCTTGAAGAATCAACCCATGGAGAGAAACCGAAAGGTGTAGGAAATCCAACCGAAGTGGCTTTATTGCTCTGGCTTAACAAACAGGGAAGAGATTACCTGCAACTCCGCGAGCAAGCACATGTCCTCGATCAACTCACCTTCTCTACCGAACGGAAATTCATGGCAACTCTTGTTGAATCTCCCCTGATCGGCAAAAAAATACTTTATATAAAAGGAGCTCCTGAAATTGTTCTGGGCAAGTGTAAAGAAGTTGTTCTGGATGGACGGCGAGTGGATGCGGTAGAGTATCGTTCTACAGTGGAAGCACAACTGTTGAGCTATCAAAATATGGCTATGCGTACACTTGGATTTGCATTCAAGATTGTCGGAGAAAATGAGCCGAACGATTGCACGGAACTAGTTTCAGCCAACGACCTCAATTTCTTGGGAGTGGTTGCCATCTCCGACCCGATTCGTCCGGATGTGCCTGCTGCGGTTGCGAAATGCCAGTCTGCAGGTATCGGCATCAAGATCGTGACCGGTGACACTCCGGGAACTGCCACGGAAATCGCACGCCAGATCGGTCTCTGGAACCCCGAAACTGATACGGAACGAAATCGAATCACCGGTGTTGCATTTGCCGAATTGAGCGACGAAGAAGCACTGGACAGAGTGATGGACTTAAAAATCATGTCCCGCGCCCGCCCGACAGACAAACAGCGTCTGGTACAACTGCTTCAACAAAAAGGAGCTGTCGTAGCTGTGACCGGAGACGGAACGAATGATGCCCCGGCTTTAAATCATGCCCAAGTAGGCTTGTCAATGGGTACAGGTACTTCTGTAGCCAAAGAGGCCAGTGATATCACATTGCTCGATGACTCCTTCAACAGTATCGGAACCGCTGTTATGTGGGGACGTTCATTGTATAAGAATATCCAGCGTTTCATAGTTTTCCAGCTGACAATCAACTTTGTGGCATTGCTTATCGTTCTGCTAGGCTCCGTAATCGGTACGGAACTTCCGCTGACTGTAACACAGATGTTATGGGTGAACCTGATTATGGATACTTTTGCCGCTTTGGCTCTTGCCTCCATTCCACCCAGCGAAACTGTCATGCTTGAGAAACCCCGTCGCAGTACCGATTTTATTATCAGTAAGGCAATGAGATCTAATATAATAGGTGTGGGCTCTATCTTCCTCATCGTATTGCTCGGAATGATTTATTATTTCGACCACAGTACACAAGGAATGAATGTGCACAACCTGACCATTTTCTTCACCTTCTTTGTCATGCTGCAATTCTGGAATCTGTTCAATGCCCGTGTATTCGGCACTACCGATTCGGCATTCAAGGGACTTTCCAAATCGTATGGAATGGAACTTATTGTACTGGCTATTCTTGGCGGACAATTCCTCATCGTACAGTTCGGTGGAGCTGTATTCCGTACAGAACCGCTTGACTGGCAAACCTGGCTTCTTATTATAGGCGTTTCGTCCACGGTGTTATGGGTTGGAGAACTTATTCGCTTTGTTCAACGTATTATTCACAAAAAAAACAGAAATGAAAAGTAAAGGAATAAAAAACCTTCTTATTGATTTGGGTGGTGTACTTATCAATCTCGACCGCCAACGTTGCATTGAGCACTTTCAGAAGTTAGGGCTCCAAAACGTGGATGACTTGCTGGATATCCAGAATCAGGACGGAATCCTGATGCAACAAGAAAAAGGATTGATTACACCTGCCGAATTCCGTGACGGAGTTCGTAAAATGATAGGCAAAGCAGTTAGCGACAAACAAATAGATGCAGCCTGGAATAGTTTTCTAGTAGATATACCCACACAAAAACTTGATTTATTATTAAAATTACGTGAGAAATATGTCGTCTACTTATTGAGCAATACTAACCAAATTCATTGGGAATGGACATGCGCTCATTTGTTTCCTTACCGCACCTTTAAGGTGGAAGATTATTTTGAAAAAACATACCTCTCTTTTGAAATGAAAATGGCCAAGCCCGAACCGGAGATCTTCAAGGCAATCATAGAGGATGCCGGAATCGAACCGCAAGAGACGCTCTTTATTGATGACTCTGAAATGAACTGTAAGACAGCCCAAAATTTAGGAATTTCCACCTATACAGCGAAAGCAGGCGAAGACTGGAGCCATCTTTTCAACCTTAAATAAATTTAGAGATATGCAGATTATACGTGACACATCGGCAATTACCCCGGAACCCTGCGTAGCTACTATCGGTTTCTTTGATGGGGTGCATGCAGGACATCGCTATCTGATTCAGCAAGTGAAGGAGATAGCCGCCGCGAAAGGTCTACGCTCTGCATTGGTTACTTTTCCCGTTCATCCCCGAAAAGTGATGAATGCGGAGTATCGTCCGGAACTGCTGACTACTCCCGAAGAAAAAATAAGCCTGCTTGCAGACATCGGGGTAGATTACTGCCTGATGCTTGACTTCACTCCTGAAATTTCCCGGCTTACTGCCCGGGAGTTTATGACACAGCTGTTAAAAGAGCGTTATCAGGTAAAATATCTGGTTATCGGCTATGACCATCGTTTCGGACATAACCGCAGCGAAGGTTTCGAAGATTATGTACGTTATGGAAAGGAAATTGGCATAGAAGTGATTCGCGCCAAAGCGTATACCAGCAATATAGAAATAGGGAATGAACCCAACATTCCGGTGAGTTCTTCCCTGATCCGCAAACTTCTTCATGAAGGAGAAGTTAGCCTGGCCGCCCATTGTCTGAAATATGAATATTTCCTTGACGGGATCGTAGTAGGCGGCTATCAGGTAGGCAGAAAGATAGGTTTCCCAACAGCCAATTTACGGGTGGATGATCCCGATAAACTGATTCCTGCCGATGGCGTATATGCCGTATGGGTAACATTTGACGGAGAAACGTATATGGGGATGCTGAATATAGGTGTCCGCCCGACGATAGACAATGGTCCGAACCGGACGATTGAGGTGAATATCCTCCACTTCCATTCTGACATATATGATAAATTCATCCGGCTTACTTTTGTTAAACGGACACGTCCCGAACTGAAATTCTCCAGTATCGACGAGTTAATAACACAGCTCCATAAGGATGCTGAAGAGACAGAAACAATTCTTAAAAAATAGATTCTTATGCAAAAGTCATTTATGAGCATCTCTTTGGTGGTAATAGCTATATCCATGTTAGCTATGTTTATCTATAGTTTCTTTACCACTAAATAAAAAAACATGAAAACGGCTATCAAGTTAGTATTAATAGACCTTCTCATTGCGCAGATTATTGCTCCAATCCTGATTATGATTCCCTGTACGATCTATTTGTTCGTCACCACGGGAAATCTGGATAAAGTCACTCTGACGCAAATGATTATGATCCCGGCACAACTAGCCGGTCAGATTATGATGGGTATTTATCTATGGAAAGCCGGTTATATCAGTAAAAAGAGGGCAACATGGTTACCAGTATCGGCCTCTTATCTGGTTTGCAGTGCCATCGCAATCCTCACTTGCGGGTTTGCAGTCTCCTCATTAATGAGCCTGCTGGATTGGATTCCTAATATCATGGAACAATCTTTCAACATTCTCCAATCCGGCTGGGGCGGTATTCTTGCAATAGCTATCGTAGGCCCCGTACTTGAAGAGTTATTGTTTCGCGGAGCCATCACCCACGCTTTACTTCAGCAATACAATCCGACTAAAGCAATTCTGATTTCCGCACTTCTGTTCGGTGTCTTTCATATAAATCCCGCCCAGATCCTTCCGGCATTTCTGATCGGTATCCTGTTGGCATGGACTTATTACAAAACAGGCAGTCTGATACCTTGTATACTCATGCATGTACTAAACAACTCATTGTCAGTCTATCTTAGTATCAAATATCCCGAAGCAGAAAATATGGACGACCTGATTAACGGTACCCCGTATCTCATCGTCCTATTCGGGTCAATCCTCCTGTTTATCGGTATCATACTGACCATGAATTTTCACCACAGAGGACTCAGAGGACACAAAGGTTTATACTGACAAGGGATATGTAGTAATCGCAAAATGTGTAATTCAAAAAAGACTCTGTGTACTCAGCGTCCTCTGTGGTGAATTTTATTTCTCTTTCGCTTTGAATGCTAATGCATACATTCGTATTTGTTTTACCATCGACAGCAAACCATTGCTACGCGTTGGCGATAGATGCTCTTTCAGTCCGATCTTGTCTATAAAATAAAGATCTGCATTCAAGATTTCATCAGGAGTATGTCCGGAAAGGACTTTAATCAACAAGGCAATAATTCCCTTTACAATCAAAGCATCGCTTTCTGCTTTAAAAACGATTTTACCATCCACATCATCCGCTTGAAGCCATACCCTGCTCTGGCATCCTTCAATCAGATTTTGTTCCGTCTTATATTTTTCTTCAAGTGGTTCCTGCTCATTCCCCAGATCAATAAGTAATTGATAACGGTCCATCCAATCGTCGAAGTCACTGAATTCCGCAATCACTTCATCTTGTAGTTCATTAATTGACATTATAGTAATTATTTAATTAGACAATATACCAATGTGCGAATAAC
>DXOJ01000500.1 GCA_019412865.1 Bacteroides sp.
CTGTTTTCTGCTGCCGGTCCATACCGAGTATCTTGTCAATGACCGCCTGCGAGCGCCTGCGTTCATGGTCGTGCTGTATCTTGTGTCCATCGGGCGCAATTCTTGAAGTTACAATGTAGGCTAAGCACCCAGCGCCTTTACATATTGCTATGTTAGGTTTCCAAGTACTCGCCCCCGAACCGGACTTACACCTTTCGACGTATCCGGCTCTCCACTAATATTATCAGTCTAACTTCCCTGTATGAATTTTCCAATGGCAATCATGGCATACCGCAATGGTTTTTCGTCTGCGGGCAATCATGTGTTTTTCCCAGATCCTTTTTCCTTGCAGATCTTTGAGCTTTTTCACATGATGCATCGATAATACCGATTCTGCTCCGCATATCTCACATTTATTGGCTTTTATCCTATCGATTAGGCTCGTTCTTGTGATTTTAATAAGCGGTTGATCATCATTGAATTTAATTCTACTTAAAGGCTTGCGCTTAAAACCGTCATGATAAAACTCGCACCGTACTGTTTTCCCATTCTTTTTGATATAGTCAACTCCAAACTCTCCGTTTTTACTGTATTTTCGAAGAACCTTGCGAACTGATGATTTATATTTGCAAGCATAGGTTTTGTACATACTGTATTCCATGATATTATAAAAAGAATCAATAGTATAACTGTTATTCGCCAATGAATAATAGTTGTAAAAGCCTCGTATCTCCCCATTGTACTGGCAAAGTATTTCCAAGTCGTCATTATTCTTCATGCAAGGCCTTGCCTTGGGATGCCATCTCTCTTTCCCATTATGATAGGTCAGTTTGATAGCATCATACTCGAAGAGTTTCTTTTTCATTGTATCCATAGATACTTTTAAAAAGACTTTTGACCTGTAGTATCTTTGAGCAGTTCCTTTACCAATCCGTTTTGTTTGATCTGTTTTGTAGATTCCGATTTCATATCCGAGGAATTTTGCGTTCTTCTTTGTATTGGTTATCAATGTTTTTTCGTCAGATAATTCAAGATTGAGTTTTTCTCCAAGAAAATCTTTGATGTCTTTCTTGACTTTAACACAATCTGCTTTACTTCCGATTATTCCAATCAAAAAGTCATCTGCATATCGGATGTATTTCAATCTTCTGTAGCTACTGTCCATCTCATCTAAACTTGGATAGTTGTTACGGGCTTTACAACATTCATTAATGCGATTCAGGTAAAACTCACGTTTCTTTTTATCTGTTTCAATTTTAAGTTTTCGCTCGGCTCTGATTTTTCTCAATGCATATTTTGCATAAACTGTATCGGGTTTGCGTTTTTTGCCTTCATTAAAGTTATGGATATATTCATTCATATATTTGTCGAACTTATCAAGATAGATATTAGCCAGTATTGGACTAATAATTCCACCTTGTGGTGTTCCACTGTATGTCCTATGAAATGTCCATTCCTCCATGTATCCAGCATTCAGGAACTTTCTGATTAGCCTAATGAACCTGTTGTCAGAAATTCTTTCTTCAAGTATTCTTATCAAAATATCATGATCGATATTATCAAAGAATCCTTTAATGTCTCCTTCAACAAACCATTTGGAACCTGTAAAAGTATCCTTGATACGGGATAGTGCCGTATGGCATCCTCTGTTTGGTCTAAATCCATGAGAACAACTCTCAAAATTGTCTTCATAGATCGCCTCCAAAATCATACGGATAACCTCTTGCACCAGTTTATCATCAAAAGAAGGTATTCCCAAAGGTCGTTTAGATCCGTTTTTCTTCGGAATATAAATTCTTTTTGATGATACAGGCTGATATTGCTCACTTTTGAGCAATTCAATCAATTGTTCAATACGGAATATACTCATGTCGTCAATGGTTTTTCCATCAACTCCGGGAGTCATGTTACCTTCCTTTGCATATAGCTTTTGGTAAGCAACATAATATATTTCCTTATTGAACAGAATCCGATATAGCCTTTCAAATCTGTACATTGAGATTTTACTTTGCTGCGCCAGACTGTTTAATACTCTTTCTGGATCTCTCATAATGTCTCACACATTTTCCGTTAATTGTATTAAAAATATTAGCTGTCTCCCTTTGCCATGTACAAGGCTTTCCCTTGCTCAGACTACTACGGAGACTCCGTTGCCATGCCAAATATTCAAAGGTCTGAAACCTTATAGCCTTACAACTGGCATTTTGGGTTAGGCAATCCCCATTTAGACATATAATAACTATAGCTCGATAAGTTGTCGGATACGACATCCACCTTTTATTGCTTACCGCAATTGCGTTGTGATCAGTTTACGCTTCCGCTACATGCACATGATAACGGAGTATCACAATATGACGCCATTAATCGTCTTTCGTCATAGACCCGCATTTGTCCGCTCAGGCTATCGTTTAATCAATACGGATTTTATCCTCATACTTATCATTTCATCTTCCCATTCAGTCGCAACATGACGATTAGTTGACTTATGGATTTGCCGGTATGCTATACTCCCCTTTGGGTTTCCCCTTCGGATAAGCCGGTTGATGACAGACTTGTAAACTCGTGTCAGGTATTGCGCTACCAATACATTTATTATATGCCCTTATGGGCGCACGTGCAAGTGAGCATTGTCTGTATCGTTGTGGGAATAGATGAGCCAGGGT
>DXOJ01000501.1 GCA_019412865.1 Bacteroides sp.
TGATACCGCAGCAAATCTTCCAGTTTGAAAAGAACTTTGGAAGCTTCTTCCGGACTTTTCTTTATCAGGACATTGGCATTATTCAGCATATTGAAAAGGAAATGCGGATTGATTTGATTCTTGAGAAATGTCAGTTCGGATTGCAAAGTAGTGGACTCGAGTTCGTCAATGCGCAGATTGTAGCGAAGCCAATGGGTAAACAGAGATATTGTCGTGGAACCTGCCGTGAGAAATCCGATAGTGAGCAACCCGGAAATCACATTGATAGCAGTTGTATACGGATCAGGATTACCCGGCAGAATCACCTCGAAAAGCAATCCTTGAGTAACCGAAAGAAAGATAATCACTGCTATATTTGTAGCTAAAGCCGCCAGCACATACCTCCCCCAACGATTCTTCAGCAAAAGACAGGGAACCAATAAATATAAATTGACATATATCACTATGTTCATTGATGCAAAATACACAAAGCATCCTCCCAAACGATGCCAGAGGGAAACACCCTGCAAAGGCTCATACCCAAAAACATTGATGGCAATCAACAAGAGCACCGCCTGTAACAGCAAATGCCTGTATATCCTGTAATGAGGACTCAACAGAAAAGAGGGGACTGTCAACTCTTTTATGCTTTTATCATTCCGGTTTCTGCCCGTCCTGCCTTTATCATCTTCTTTCCATCCCATCATTCGCCTCCTTTCAGTTCCAGTTGTATACTACATTCCGTCAATAATAGCCCGTAACGATTGCCATACAGCAAGTTCAATCTCTGCCTGATTTGTTCCAGCCCTCTATCCGCCGACAGATTGACTTCCGGACAAAGGCAAGTAAACCGTATCGTGCCCTGTTCCGCTTTCAGATGGATATTCAAAGAAACAGGAGCCGATACCTGCTGTTCACTTATCTGCTCCACTATATGTTTCACAAAAGGAACGAAAAGCAAGGGCGGAACCAACATCCGGTTCACGTCTCCTTCCGAAGTAAACAAGTAGCTGAACCGGGGCTGAAAATTCTGTTCCAATGTCAGGTAGTTGGTAAGGAAAGTAATTTCACTGCCAAGCAAAACTTTGGCCCTACTGCAATCATAAAGTTGATAACGGAGCAACTGGCTTAATTTCATCAATATCTTCGAGGCCGTTTCCGGATCGTCCTGCGTGAGTTGTCCCGCACGATGCAGTGTCTTGAAAAGGAGTTCGGGACTCACCTGTTCCTTCAACTGCTCCACTTCCGACAGCACATGGGCTTTTTCCATTTGCGAGACACGCTGATGATCTACCATCCACTCTTTCAAAAGCAACGTCACCGCCCCTCCTATCATGCAGAGCGTGGTCAGCAAGAAGGAAGAAATATAATCCATTATCATAGGTAGCGAGAAGTAATATTTCCGCACCTGAAGCTCCGGCCAATTTGAGAAAACAGTATATTCCGTTACCATCTGCATTACGAGTGCGGCTATCATGGCCGCAGAGAGCAGTGACAGATAAACCAGATAACGTCTTTTCAGCAAATATTGCGGAAATAAGTGAAAAAGATTCAGATAGATCACGGCAAGATAGGCGAGCAGGTACAAAAAGGTAAACACATAAACCCATCCCCCCAATACCTCCCGGTAGTCTATAAAAATAATAAAGACCTGATTTAAGGAAATCACACTTAATATGGCAATAAGCAGCAGATAACGCCCCCATCGAAGCTCCGGGCTTGTGAGAAATCGGTACAATAAGGTGGATTCTTTACTTGCCGTAGCAGTTTCAGTTATCATTCATTTTATATTTAAAAGACGAAGATAGAACTTTTCCAGTTAGAATTCAAGTTTATAACTCACATTTGTCAATACCGTAGAACCATCAGTCGCATCTATTTTCCCGGTTTTCACATTATATTCATGCCCGTAGTGTTCTTTTGCTCCGGTAAAGTTTAGTCCCTTCACGGCAAATTCATGAGATACTTTCCGTTTGTTAATGCGATAACTGACTGTATAATTACCGATAAACATGGGCGAATACTGTTTGGAGAATGCTTTCGTTTCATCATACTGCACTTCCTTGTCCGGATGATTCATCGTTGCTTCCCTATCGAAAGGAGAATAGCGGTCGCCTCCTTGCAGAGTCAGTTTCAGGTTGACACTAAGGATATTCTGCTTGTTGCGTCCCAGCATCCATTCCTTGCCAATCAGTCCGTTGATGACATAATTACGGTTGAACTTCGTGTTATACCATACACCGTCTCCACCGCGGTAACGGGAGTCGAACCAAGAGCCCGAAATCATGTAATAAAGTCCTTTCTCCAAAAAACGTTCAAGGGTGATGTCAATTCCCACATTACGCCCTCTTCCTTTATTGACCAATGCATCTTCTACGTAGAAGTCGGAGCGGTTGAGTACGGAGTACGAACTGTCTGCCATTACAGGTACGTCGTGAAGGAACTGGATATAAGGTTCTATTTTCAGATTCATGCGGTCGGAAATCTTGTAACCGAAGGACAACATGAGGTGCTGTGCCTTAGTAAAATCCAAGTCTTTGTTGACGGACTTATTTTCCGTCCCTTTCATTTTCACGAAATAGACATCCATTTTCTCCATGCGGCTGTACATACCGTAAGCAAGCGCAAAGGTAGCTTTCGGAGCAGTCTGCCATTTCAGTCCCACACGGGGTTCGACAGACCATTTGTTGTTCAACGTCAGCAACTGCCCGTAGATACCGGCATTCAGTGTCCACCGTTCGCCCAATCCTACGGAAGAGCTGTTGTAGGCGGAAATCAGGCTGGTGGTGCCGTTGCCTTGAGATACGGTTTCCAGTGATTGGGCTTCATAAGGAGCAATGGACAGATTCATATCATAAAACATAGCGGTGTAGGTAAATCCTGTCTTATTGGTAAAGCGGTTGCTGAATTTACGGTTGAAAGTGGTCGTCAGTATCAGGTTCGTATGTTTCGACTCGAGATCCATATAGGGAGTGGACTCCAAAGCATGATTGAACAAAGATGCCCCTCCGTCCAGTTGCGAATAGGTGGCGGCAACGGTCGTTCTCAATGATGCATCATTATTGAAGAAATAACGGTGGCTGATACCTCCGGCTGCCATATACTGTTTGTCTTTCGATTCGCTACGGTCACCCAGATACTCCCATTTCTCTGTGTCACGTTCCATGTCGCTTTTGAACTTATCTATCAGGCTGGTTCCCCAGACGGAGAATGTTCCGGCTTTCCTTGTCGGGAAGTTCAGCTTGAAGTTCAAGTCCTGATAATCCATTGTCCCTCCGTCAAGATTCAGCAGTCCGGTGGTAGAGTAACGGTAATTGAAGATATAAGATGCCTTATGCTTCTTGCTCAACGGGCCTTCGGAAGCAACATCAATCCCCATGATTCCCACCTGAATCGTGTTTTCATTCTTTTGATTGTTACCGTTGCGCAGCTTCATATCGAACACGCCGGATACGGCATTTCCATATTCAGCCGGAAAAGCTCCGGTGAAGAAATCGGAATTTCCGAGCACTTGCGAACTAAGGGAAGAAAGGATTCCTCCGCCCAACGTAGCGATATCGGCAAAATGATTCGGATTGGGGATTTCAACATCTTCCAGTCTCCATTGCAGCAGATGGGGCGCATTGCCATGAATGGAAATGCCATTGGATGAAACACTGGGTGCCACTCCGGCAAAAGCGGAAACCAGACGTGCAGGGTCGTCAAACCCGCCTGCGTAACGGCTCGCTTCTTCCACGCTCAACATACGCGCCCCGGTGGTAGCCATTTTATTCATCGCTTCCTCTTTGTTTGTCCGTGCCCGGATCACTACTTCATTCAGTTCGTTCACGCTCTCTTTCAGAGGGATTTCCAGATAGACTTCTTTAGCGGAAGTCACCAATATTTCTCTGAAAATGCCGGGTTCATACCCCATGAACGCTGCTTCTACCGTATGTCTTCCGACAGGGACCTGCGGAAGGGTGAAACGTCCGAGACTGTCCGTTGTCGTCCCTACCCCTTCCTTATCTGACAATTTCACAGTCGCATACGGTATAGGATATTTCGAATCTCCGTCTACTACAATCCCGCGAATCGTCTGCACCGGACGTCCTTTACGCTCTGCCGTCTGCCCGAAAGCAGCTACGGACACAAATAAAGCAATTAATAACAATATCCATCCTCCATAACGATACATTTTCCGCGTGAGCTCCTCACTTAAAACTCTTTCTAAGGTTTTAAGTACTACTCCGCATTCATCTACTGATACTCCCGAACGGAGTGCTACTTCTTCCAGCAACATAGTTTTATTCATCTTCATGACTTATTCTGTTTTCTATTTCGACACGAAGATAAAAGATAGGACATCACTTATTTTTCCAATGAGACGAACACAGCTTGTTTGTAGACAAAATACGGGATTAGCAAGACTTTATTATTCTCTTTACGACTTTTTCTCTCCTTTCGGAACAGAAGGATAAACAATTAATTCATATTTACACGACAAAATCACGATGTATTATGAATACAAATTCATTTATTTCATCTAAATTCGCATCCATTTTTATCGCAAATAACTTATGAACACAACTATTGCTATTATTTTCGGTGGTAAATCTGCCGAATACGAAGTCTCATTAAAGTCGGCAACCAATATCTTCAATGCCATAGACAGAACGAAGTTCATCCCTCTCTTAATTGGCATTGACAAATCAGGAGAATGGTTCTATAATCCGCAATATGATGAATTTGATATTAATTTAACAAAGAACGATTATTTCGCTCATGCAACAAGTGTCTATCTATCTCATTCGAAAGAAAAGATTGAGATTATAAGCAAAGAAACTAACAGCACTTTAGCAAGTATTGATGCTGCATTTCCTATTATACATGGCACGTATGGAGAAGACGGTACATTGCAAGGAGTTCTTAAATCTATGAATGTACCTTTTGTCGGTCCTGATATACTAGGTTCGGCCATTGCAATGGACAAAGATGTAACGAAACGACTGTTGAAAGCCGCCGATATTCCTGTTGCAGCTTCTTTTACCTTATATAAGCAGAATCCTATAGAGTACTCTTTTGAAGAAATATCGTCAACATTAGGGCTTCCCCTTTTTGTAAAACCCGCTAATGCCGGTTCGTCAGTGGGTGTCAGTAAAGTGACGGACAAAGACGAGTATAAGACAGCCCTATCAACCGCATTCCTGTTTGACAATAAAATTCTTATAGAAGAAGCTGTTATCGGAAAAGAAATAGAATGTGGAGTGCTGGGTAATGAGGACATACGGGCATCGGTCGTTGGGGAGATTGTCGCCACAAAAGATTTTTATTCTTATGATGCCAAATATATCAGTTCCACCGGAGCAACTTTACAGATACCAGCCCGGATAGATAGTCACATAGCGGAATCTATCAGGAGTTGTGCTGTCAAGGCTTTCAATGTTATTTGTTGTGAAGGTATGGCAAGAGTCGACTTCTTCCTTACAAATGATAATAGATTCGTACTGAATGAAATAAACACATTACCCGGTTTTACTGAAATCAGTATGTATCCTAAGCTATGGGAACATTCCGGAGTTTCTTATACGGACTTAATTACGAAATTAATTTCTCTGGCCTTACAAAAGAACGAACGTGATAGAAAACTATCGATAAATATAAAATAAATACAAGACTTTATTGACATGAAGAATAAAAATCAACCAGAAA
>DXOJ01000502.1 GCA_019412865.1 Bacteroides sp.
GTACGGGTGGGCATATTGTGTTTTTATTATATTCTGTCTATTTCTCTTAGAACCGGAAACTCAATCCTCCCAAGAAATTGAATCCTTCCGTAGGATAGCCCAAATAATATTGATATTTCTTGTTCAGCAGGTTATGTACTTGAGCATAAACGGATACTCCTTTGAATACATTATAGCTGGCTCCGATATGCAAATCATTAATTGCGGTCATTTTTGCATACTCTTTCACTTCTTTCCGGCTGATGTAATCATAACCTAGATTTATGTTAAGAGCAGAGATCGGATGAATACGTACATTGAAAGACATTTCACTGACAGGTTTCACAGCCAACAGATATTCCTCTGTTTTGCTGTCCCAATTACGGTAAGTATATTTAGCTGATATTCCGAGGATATCTTTGTAATCGTAACTGATTTCACCGCCAAGGTAGAGATTATTTGTATTATCTTGAGCAAAAGAAAGATAAGAGCCTGAATGAATATTACTTGGGTCAAAACCTAAATAAGATAAGTCGTTCTTTAGATTCTGATAACCACCGAACACGTTGAACCAAAGTCCCGGATAAGGGCTTGCTTTGAATCCGATACTACCGTTGATTTGCTCGTAAGTATCATAAGGACGTTGTACGTATCCCAAAGTAGCAGTGGTATTTGCCTCCGGCAGTTCACCGTAAGGACAGATACTTTCTAATCTGCGGAAATCATTAAATTGCTTACCGCCGGTTGCTTTTGCATAAACAATGTAGCTATCAGAAAAAATATACTGTGCAGTGATATCGGGTGAAATACGGAAAGACTTATCAAATCCGAAAGATAAATCTACATTGGCTCCGATATGCAATTTCCAGTCATCATTATCCAGTTCGTAATATGGATTTAAAAGAAGCGTTGTGTAGTTTTTGAAGTATTCATCTCCGGTGGAAACATTCTTTGTATATCCGTTGTAGAGAAGATTGTTCATCTCCAAAGCGATAGTTATTAATTGTTGGTCGCCGATAGCTCCCGTGACATCGCCTTTGGTGCGTATGATTGTTTCCTTGATACCTGTATTGGCTTCAGATTCATTGAACATGTTATGCTGACGTTCATACATCAACAGATTTGTTTCTGCATTGAAACGCAGTGGTGCAGTCTCATCAGTGAAATGAATGCCCGCATGGAAGTCACCGGATGTGAATTTCTGCTTGCTGTTTACGCTTCCCGGTTGGAAGTTGAAGTTGCTCAATCCGAAGTTTCCGGCAATATTTAAGTCCAGTTTATTAAATTGGTGTGTGTAATCTACATTTGCGCGTGTGCGATAATAAAATGCATTCCATTTTTCTCCATCTGTGAAGGGAAGAGTTAACTTACCATCCATTCCATCCATTTGGAAACGTACATTCAATTTGTCTTTCTGCGACAGACGGAATAAATAATTGGCAAGAATATCCAAATTGCCATAATTACCATATCCGGCACGTACATATCCCGGGGTAGTGCCGGGTTGAACTTCTTTTCCGGTATAGGGGCGCATCAGGCCTGCCGGAACGGAAGTGGCCGGAAAGAATGTTGTAGCATATTCTACTTCTTTCTTGCTCACTGTCGGTTCTTCTACTTTAGGCAGGACGTTCACTTTCGAAGCATCCATAATGTCCGGGTTATATTCTTGTTCCACAACGACCGTGCGGGTCATTGTTGTATCCTTCGGTTGGGTGGTTTGGGCTTGAAGGCAGGATGGCATTGAGATTGCCAATGCGAGTCCTCCTATTATATAATGAGATCGTTTCATACTTTTCTATTTTTTTATTCTCAATTCTCAACTTTCAATTTACTAAGTCTGCTTTCAATCATGCTTTCAATATCGTCATTCCCTTGATAATTTTGTTGCAGACTTAGCAGATATTGGCGTGCGTCCAGATCTTTACCCGTAGCATGATAGACGTCGGATAGAAGGATAAAACTGCGCGCTAGCCAATAAGCATGTGGCGTACTCTGTTCTATATAGTTGAGCAACTCTTTCTCTGCAGCGGCATATTCTTTTGCGTCGTAGAGGGATTGTGCAACCTGATATTTAGCTTCGGCACCGTAAGAGTTACGTGTGTCTTTGGCCAGTTCACGATAGTCTTCCATTGCTTTCTTGTCAGCCTTTTGCTTGGTATAGGCTTTAGCACGGTAATAAAGAGCTTCATTTCTTAGCTCCGGACTAAGTTTGGCTTCTGCAAGCAGGTCGGTAGCTGCATGGATGGTTTCTATGTCATCTCGCAATAGGAAGGCGCAACGCAGAATACCCGTTTCAGCAAGTTGGCGGCGCTCTACGTTGGTTGCTTTTTCTTTCAGCATTTTGTAGCTAGCCAATGCTTCAGCCATATTTTGCTGGTTGAATTGCACTTCAGCACGCAAGATCAGTGCTTCTTCTGCAAACGGATTGTTTGGATATTCCAACAACTTACCGGAATGGAGAAGAATCATATCATAATTCTTCTGCTCGTTTCCGATCAGGCAGAGATAATAATGTGCGTTCAGGCTGAAGGCTCCTTCCGGGAAAGTTTGCAGGTATTTGTTGAGGCTTGTTTTGGCTTCTTCCATTCTGCCTCGTGCATAAATCTTTTCTGCGGCGGCATACGTAAGCGAGTCTTGTTCGTTAGCATCGAAACGGATGTGTCCCGGCATGGCATTTGCTAAAGCTGCAAATTCGTCGATACGGTTGAGGTCTACATAAATAGATTTCAAATCACGCATGGCAAGGCGTGCTTCTTCACTGCCCGGATATTTTTCAATAACCTGTTTGTAGGCTTCGATTGCTTGGTTGTAATCTCCTTTTTGGTAATATAATAATCCGATTTCGGCGGCAGCTTTCCGGCTGACCGGGCTTTCAGGATATTTAGTAAGCAATTCTTTGAAAGAGGTAATGGCTTGATTGTTGTTGTCCATCAAAACATAGGAACGTCCTTTCTCGTAAATAGCGTTTACGGCATAAGGAGAAGCAGGGTACTTTCCTACCAGACGGTTCAGCAAGGTAATCTTACCGGTATAGTCTTTCTGCAGACCGGATACAAGAGCCAGCTGATAGAAAGAATAGTCTCCGGAAGAAGTATTCATCTGTTCGGCTTGCGAATAATACTGTTTGGCTTCTTCAAAGTTACGTACATGCAGGTGGCAGTCACCAATACGATTGTATGCATCGGCAAGTGCAGTTGCATTTTCACCTTTCTCCAGTTGAACGTATTTTTGGAAATAATTGCTTGCTTGCGTATAGTCTTTCCGGTGGAAAGCGATATACCCTAAGTTATAATTGGCAAGCGCATACATTTCGTTATTGGGTTGGGTGGTGAGTTGCAGATAAGCATTAAAATCACGCGCGGCTTCTACCATTCGGTTTAGACGGTAATAGGATTCTCCGCACCAATAGTAAGCGTCTGCCTTGGTTTGACGATTGTATTGTCCGATGGCAATGGATTGGTTCAGATATTTCAGAGCTTGTTCGAAGTCGGCGTTAGCGAAAGATTGAGTTCCTAATTGGAACAGTATCTTTTGTTTGGCTTCCAATATTTGCGCGCTTGGTTTGGCAATCCGGTCGATTGATTTCAAAGCTGCATCGTAGCTACGTGTATTCATGTAAACTTCTACCAGGTAGCTGCTGACTTTTTCAGCGTATGGAGAAGTCGGAAATTCATTCAGGAATTTCTCGAAGGCAGTAACTGATTCACCGAAAGCGGAGAAAGAAGTCTCGTGCAGGCAAAGAGCGTAATTGTAAGCTGCCTGTTCCTTGATTTGCATATTAGCATTGGAGGCGGCTGCCTGTTCAAAAGCCATGCGTGCTTTGTTTTTCTCTGCCAGTTGCAGATAAGAGAGTCCCATGTGGAGATATGCATTTTGGGTAAGGGCATCGTTGTCAGTTGTCACCTTACCTAATGTTTCGGCTGCTTTGGAGTATACTTTTGTTTGGTAGTAGGAGAGTCCCAGCATATAAAGGGCATCCCGGCGGGGAGCCGAGTGATCCTTATTCAAGTAATTGTTGAATGCTTCTACGGCTTGGTGATATTGTCCGAAATGGTAATAGACATCTCCCAGAATACGGTACATTTCTGCTGCGTATTCATTATTCGGATAGGCTGACAGATAGTTTTGAGCTACAATTTGTGCCTTATCATAGTTTTTGAGCTGCGTATAAATTTCGGCTATGTAATAAGGGACGAGTGCTTTGTACTTCGAGTCGTCCTGTAAGGGAAGGAAACCTTTCAATGCTTCACTATAACGTTTTTGTGTATAGCGGATGTAGGAAAGATAGTAATCACAATCTTTGGCGTATTTGGGGCTGTTGGCACGCAAAGTTTCAAACCAGATGGCTGCTTCTCTTAGATTATCGGTTTTCAGATAACAGGTAGCCAGTTGGTAGGTGCAGTCGTCCCGTTCTTCATTACCTAACAAATCGAGGTCGGCAGAGTTGAAGAGTGCCAGTGCTTCATCATATTTTCCTTCGTAGAAATAGCAGGAGGCTAACAGCGCATAAATGCGGTTAGCGTATGGAGTATCAGGATAACGGTCGAGATATTTGCGGAGGAGTTCGATGCGGTTTTTGTCTTTCAGTTCGTAAGCCGAACTGACTAGCATATACTCTGCGTCCTGAAGAAGGCTGGCTGCAGGCTTTTGTTTTACAAATGCTTTCAATGCCGGCAGAGCAGCTGCATAATTCTTTTCTTGGAAAAGTTCTTTCCCTTCTTTATAAAGGTTGTCAGTCGAAGTGAACTTGTCACCTGTCTGGGCAAATCCTATAATGGGCGTGCAGCAGATGGCGGCACAAATGAGTCTAGTAATTTCTTTTTTCATAATCGGGTGTTTATGCAAAAGTACTACATATCTTTCAATGAGAATCCTTTGAAAGTTATTTTATAATCATTTAATTCTTTATGTAAAGTTTCTCCTTTCTTTTCCAATGCCGGGATACTTATTTTTCTCGGATTTCTTTTTACTTCTCCGATAAGTGCTGTTTTGTTAAACCGCTTGAGGGCGATCAGGTCTATTTCATTTTCTCCGTTTTTGTCCCAATAGTTACCTACGTCGGTAACTTCCTCTTCTTCAGCGATAAGTTCACGGAAATATTTTTCTAACAATAGGCCGCTGTATTGTTCATAGTTCTTTTCTACATATTCTATCAGTAAATGGTTTTTCCCCATTTCCAGTACTGCGTTGTTTGGGAAAATAAAGCGAAACCAGAATCGTAGAAAATTGTCTTGCAGGCAATAACGGGTAGCACGACTATTAGGTTTAGCGAACATCGGTTTCACTTTTTTGATTAATGAATATTCATCCTCAAGGTTGGCTAAATAGGAACCGGTGTTTTTATTGATGATGGAATCAATCTCTCGTTGTGTTGTTTTTCCTTCTGCAATGAGAGATAGGATAGAAAAATAATTGGCATAGTCTTTCCCGAACTCGGAAATCAACATGTCTTTGCCTTCTGTCAGAAATGGTGAGCCTTCGGAAAGCGCATAATCTATCATGGCTGTTTTATTAAATGCTTTCGCTTCCATCAATAGGGTGATGTATTTGGCTACTCCACCTGTCAGCAAATACAAGCAAAGCAAATCTTCCGATGTGAATTTGGGGGCATGGTCTGCTAGAATCTCTTTGATAACGGTGGTGGTGAATGGATGCAGAGCAATTCGGGCGGTAAGGCGTCCGTATAGTGGCTCCTTGCGGTCTTCGAATATTCTTTTCATCATTGAATAAACGGAACCGCATACAATGAAATTGATTTTGGAAGTCGCGTGATATTGGTCCCAAATACGTTGTATGTCACTGACGATAGACGGATTGATATAGAGAAATTCTTGAAATTCGTCAATGATTAATGTGAAATTTTCCTTTTGGGAATGTTGCATCAGCAGTTCAAAGAGCTGTGCGAACTCTCTGATTTCTCCATAGATACGAATGCCAAGCGTTTCCTGAATGACAGGTTGATATTGTGCGCAAAGCAGGACTTCACTCTTTCTTGCTACAAATATATATACGAATCGGGTGTCTTTGACAGACTCTAAGAGTAGAGCTGTTTTTCCGATTCGTCGGCGTCCGGTCATTACAGTAAAGCAAGCGCTCGTTTGTGATTGCTCTTTGGCTGCATACAGTATCGCCATTTCTTTCTTTCGGTCGTAGAACTTCATATTATTGCTATCTTAATGGCGGTTAATTTAATAGCCGTTAAATTAATAGTGGTTACAAAGATAATACAATATGTTGTATTTAGTTCATTTATAGTAATATAATATGATTGTTTAAGATTGTGTGATAAATTGCTCTGATCTATTTGGTTGGGATAAACTTCTATTTTACAAATACATCAATTGACTACTGAAAAATGGCTCATCTTAAAAAAAAGAATATTTGAACGGGAATAAAAGGCGTAATTACTGGGGAGGGATTGGAAAATATTAAAAAGCGTAGAGATTTGTAGATGCGAAATTCTTTCTTTTTGTTATAGGA
>DXOJ01000503.1:0-406 GCA_019412865.1 Bacteroides sp.
GCGTCTCTACACTAAGCGTTTTCCCATTCTTAGGGCTTATCACATCTACAACGCTTGCTAACGCACGAAAAGTCTGTTCGCAATTTGCTATTCCGTCATACGTCAACCTACCCTGATTGATGGCATCGAGCACAACAGAGACATATTGCTTCGGATTTCCCCGATACTCGATGATGACAGGCGTGAGATGCGACATCTCTCGAGTCAGTTGACTGACGATTCTTTTTTTTGGTCGAGCAGATCCATTAATTTTTCACTATGCACATTGATTTGTGCGGTTACTTCACGAAGTTCATTTTTCAATGAACAAAACAATTCATCATTACATGAATTTTCCATAAAACTTTTCATTTAATTGATTATAAAAAGCCATTCCGGAAAGATAAGCAATTATTACTTACTTCCC
>DXOJ01000503.1:416-6783 GCA_019412865.1 Bacteroides sp.
GAAAACAAAGACTTTATTCCTAACCTAATGTACTCACTTTAATCCACTTCTTTTGATTTTGCATTCCATACCAGCAAAGCAAACAACACCGAAAGCAAAGCAGCACCAATCCAAAACCAATTGATATAAGTAAAGTCATAAACATCTACTCCATTCTGAACCGTTTTTTGCCCTTCTATCAGAATACCGCTCATCACGTCCTGCAATCCGGCACCGATATAACTGGCAATACCGACTACTCCCAATGCAGCACCCGAAGCATTACGGGGAGCAATATCAACTGCCATCAAACCACCCAGAAAACAGATTAGTACTCCGATTCCTAAACCGAAAAGAACCATAGCCAATACATCTATCCAAAAATGTACGCCCGGAACCAAGAGAAACAAACAAAGTGCTATTACATTCATCAACCCAAATACTAAAGCTGGAATATTACGACTGCCGGAAAACATTTTATCGGAAATGATACCGGAAAATACCGTGCCAATGATCCCACAGATAGAACTGATTGATATTATAAAACTGGCATCCAACGTAGAATATCCCTTTTGAGCTTCCAGATAGAAAACACCCCAGCTATTTACCGCATAGCGGCTAATATACATAAATGCACTGGACAGAGCCAAAATCCAAATTGCTGGATTCTTCAAGACAGCCTTTTGTGCTTTGTTGAAATCTTCCGTTTGTTTACCAGACAAAGAATGAGAATCCACAGATGAAGAATTTTTGTTCAACAAGAATCCCTGACTCTGTGGCGTATCACGCATAGAGACAAGCATCATAAAGAAGCCTAATATTCCAATAATGCCAGCTCCAATCATCCCATACCTCCATCCCATCCAACTGACTAACAAGGCTATGGAAATAAAGGTTAATGCTTCACCCAAATTATGACTAGCAGACCAAAAGCCGTAAAAAGTTCCCCGTTCTTTACTACTATACCACCGAGTGAGCGAAACCACTCCGGATGCCGCTCCCATTGACTGAAACCAACCATTCAATCCCCAAAGTAAGACAAAAGCATAAAAGGAGCTAGTGAAACCTAAACATAAATTTATCAAAGCGGAACACAATAACCCGGTAGACATAAAACGCCGTACATTGCTACGGTCGGCAAGAAAACCATTCGTCAACTTACCCACTGCATACACAAAAAACAGACAAGAACCGATGATTCCTAATTGAGTCTCGGAAAAGACTCCTTCCTCTACAATCGGCTTGCGCACTACGTTCATACTAAGACGACAAACATAGTAAATGCCATATCCGGTGGTAGCCGACAAAAATGTAGCCAAACGGATGCGCTTAAAGCGGGAAGAACGTTCGGAATCAACCTCTCCACTAGCTAGCGGAGAAGAAATTTTGTAGAAATTCAGCAGCTTCTTTATCATAAATACTATTCTATTATTGTTTACAAGTCGTGCACAAAGGGTTCTTAGCCGGCATTGTTGCATTAACTTCAATACGCCAATGATGCAGTTTATTTAAAAGTTCGTCAGTTAACTCTTTATTATGCTCTACAAGGTTATTGTGTTCGGATATGTCTTTAGACAAATCATACAACCCAACTGTACCAGTATCATAAAATTCAATCAATTTATAATTATTCCAACGAATGGCCCCCGAAGGTCTGCCACCCTGATTGGAATAATGAGGAAAATGCCAATAGACAGCATCCCTATCCAAATGTTCTTTTTTACCCTGCAAAAAAGCTAGGAAAGATATACCATCCAAATGTTGTTGTGGCTGCATTTTGCTATTTGTCATTTCTAAAATTGTAGGATAATAATCGGTAGAAGTTATTACTTCATCGCAAATAGTAGCAGGAATCGTAACTCCCGGCATACGTATTATCAGAGGTTCACGAATACCACCTTCATAAGTAAATCCTTTTCCACCCCGCAATGGACGGTTGGAAGTTGGCGAGCCTTCAGAAGTAGCAAGACCTCCATTGTCCGAAGTAAAAATCAAAATAGTATTATCATAGAGTTTCAGGCGCTTCAACTCATTTATTATTCGCCCAATATTCTCGTCCATACTGGCGAGCATAGCAGCATATACGGCATTGCTATGTACAAGCCTTTCATGATGAGAAGCATCTTGATAAGGTTGCATAGACTTCCATTCCGGATCCTCATCAAAAGTACAGCAAGTGTCCAAATTCATCCGTAAAGCCTTTTCTTCAAAATATTTCACTTTATCCGGTTTCGCCAACAATGGAGTGTGCACCTGATAAAAAGGCAGATTGATAAAGAAAGGAGCATCTTTGAATTGACGTATGATACGGATACATTCATCACCCAACCGGTCTGTGAGATACTCTCCCTCCGGCCCGTCTTTCAAATAAGGGTTGTGATAGGGTGAAAAATATCCTCCTTTACCCGGACCACCTTTATTGCAACCGGCTATATTTATATCATATCCCTGATATTGGGGATAGGTCAATGAGTCTACCGAACAGTTCCATTTACCAATATGGGCTGTCTGATAGCCTTCTTGCTTCAATGCTTCACCAATAGTCAATTCTTCCAAAGGCATATTTTGCACAAAATCGACTGGGAGTATCGGACAATATTCTTCAATCTGTTTTTTTCTTGAAGGAATGGAATAGCCGCCGGGAATATAATCAGTCAAATGCAGACGTGCCGGATATTTTCCCGTTTGAAAAGATGCACGTGTAGGCGAGCTTACCGGACAAGCAGCGTAAGCGTTCGTAAAACGGACACCTTCTTTAGCCAGTTGGTCTAAATTGGGGGTCTCATAAAAACGACTGCCATAACATGACAAATCCGTCCATCCCAAGTCGTCCGCTAAGATGAAAATAACATTCGGACGAACTTTCTCCTTGTGCTGTGATTGGCAGGATACCAGCACTGTTGAAATCAAAACTACTCCTGACAATATCAAATTTTCTTTCATGTATCGTTATTTTTTAAGTATAAAACAGGCTTTTCCGAACTATAAAGTCCGGAATAAGCCTATATAAAAAATAAAATGCAAACTTACTATTAGTCGTGTAGTTTCCTGCTTCTCAAATAGTCAAGCAGATATTGAGGGCGGTCGGTTTGTATGATTCTTGCCCCAAGTGCATCGATAAGATATCCATAGCCGTCATCTGGATTCTTTAAGGACATATCATCATCATGCCCGCCAGCCATTGTATCCCAAAGTGTGTTGTACCAAATTAATGCCCGGCCGTCAAGAGACGATTTCAATTTGACTGGAAGCGGATTTGAATCATTAACAAAAAGCAATTCAAAAGCGACCGGTTGCATATCTTTAATAAAAGTTTCAATCTGCTGTTCTGCACCATGAGTATCCAAATTGACAATAGGCATATAGATAACATCATTCAGATAATCACCAAACTGCTTTTTTACTTCTTCGGCGGATTTGTTTCCTTTCATAATGATTTGTTTAGTTGTTCCCGTCTTTCTCATCAATGCATATACTTGTTCAAAGTAACGGTCGGCTTTATCTAAATTCAACATTATTTTACCCTTAGCATGCAGTAGAGCTTCTTCAAGTGTCGGTACATTATGAATGGTACGAATAGCACAACCGTTCTTCAGTTTCAGTTTGTGTATAGAATCCAATGTAACTTCTGCTATTTTCCCTTTTCCCGTAGATGTACGGTCTAATGTGGGGTCATGCATTAGTATCAACTGTCCGTCTTTAGTACGCTGCACATCCAATTCGACAATATCTACTCCCATTTTTATAGCATTATCTATCGCCTCCAATGAATTCTCGGGATAATTACGCCAGTCTCCACGATGAGAGGCAACTATAACTGTGCTCTGGTCACGATTCAGTAGCTTCTCGCGTATCAAACTTACTCTATCCTGCGAATAGAGTTGAACTGCTGCCAATACAGCAACTACGATTAATATAAGTTTTTTCATCTCGTTTATGTGTTAGTTTATCTTCTTCCTATTTTCTTCAGGTATGCATCCAACAGGAACGGATGGTCACTGAATATTATATTGGCTCCTTTTTTCAGTAACCAGCCATAACTGTTCTCCGGATCGTCCATCGCCATTTCATCATCATGTCCACCATTAAAGTCCGCCCACAATGAATTGTACCAAATGCGAAATCCTCTATCTTTTATTTCTTTAGCCCGGTCTATCACAGGAAAATCATCTCTTGTGAAAGAAAGACTAATAACAGATGTCTCAATATTATCCATAAAATCATCCAGTTTCTCATCATCACCTTCTCCCTTGCAAACTAATACTGGAATATAATTTACTCCGTCCAACAGTTTACCATAAGTTTGGGCTACATGCTTGCTATCTGTCGTTCCACGCAAAATTATTTGTTCCAGGCATCCCTGTTTTTTCGCAACCTCTATCACTTTTTCTTTGATGGGCTGCCATTTGTCTACTTGAATTAAAATTTTACCTTTAGCTAATTCCAACACTTCTTCAAAAGTAGGTATTCTTTGGCGGGTAATCACCCCGATAGGACTTTTTAGTTTTAAATCTTTCAATTCCGTCCAAGTATAATCAGACACTTTACCTGTTCCCGTTGTTGTACGGTCTATCGTCTGGTCGTGCATCATGACTATGACACTGTCTTTTGTCATTTGCACATCAATCTCAATGCCATCAAATCCGGCATCAATACAGCTCTTATACGCTTGAAGTGAATTCTCCGGAGCATTCCGCCAGTCACCACGATGAGCAAAAATCATCACATAGTCAGATTTACCGCCATCTTTCAAAGTATTCAAAAGAAAATCCAACCGATTTTGAGCATGAGTGGAGAAAACTCCACTCACAAAAAGCATAAATGCTATAATTGTAAAATATTTAGTATTCATAATGTTTATTTCTTATTTTATATCCCACCAAACACGTGTAGTTATCTTATCTTCACCACCAAGTAATTTCAATCCATTCTGATATTCTGATTTATTTTTAGTGATTTCATCCTCCGGATATAAATAACGAGCCGGAAGTTGATTCACTCCTACTGTTTCATCATCTGTATGTATGCGGTCGTAAAGATGCGGACGACCGGTACGGCGTATATCAGCATACATCTCTAACGAATTGTAAGGGAACAGAGCCAACCATTTTTGTAACGCAATCTGTTCCAACTGTTCGGACTCGTCGGCAGATAATTTAACGGGGAACTGATTCATTGCCGGAGTATTAAAATAGCCCCCCGGAGCCATCGGCAATTTATCGGAAGTTATGTAAGCCGTAATAGCCGCATCAGAGATTCCCCATGTTTTCATGGCACATTCAATGCCTTTCTTATATAATGCTTCAACAGTTCCACCCATATTCCATCCTTTAATCACTCCTTCCGCTCTCAAGAAATAACTTTCAGCCGCATTCATAACCATTAGCGGCTCCGTATTTTTAGAATCGGAATCAGAAAAACGCGAACCCAACAAGGATAATGTATTTTTTGCATGTTCTGCAAGTCCCATTTCAATAGAATTCATACCATTGCGTGCACCTCTATAATTACTATTATATGACTCATCAACCGGCTTATTGAAAAATATGGGTAAACGAGGGTCTTCGTAACCTACCAACACACTTTGCATCGCCTCACTCATATAAGTTTCTCCCCAAGCAGAAAGCCAACCATAAGGAGTGGTTGATGAGGAAGTAGCAATAAGGAAAGCATCATCACCGGCAGTTTCCATAACTCCGGCTGCGACCGCCTCTTCTGCATATTTTGTAGCATCAGCAAAGTTTACATCCGAAATTCTCATAGCTAAACGCAATTTCAAAGAGTTAGCGAATCGATACCATTTTTCTACACTTCCACTATATATTTGGTCGTCTGTACCAAATGCATTCGCAGTTCTGTTTTGAGCCAATACCGTAATAGCCGTATTCAAATCCACAAACATCTGTTTATAAACTTCCTCCTGTGAATCATATTTCACGCTTACCTGGGCATTATTTGCATCAGAATAAGGCATTGGCCCATATAAATCGGCTACGCGATGAGATATTTGCACTTTCCAAACTAAAGCAACCGCATGTGCCACAGGTAATGTGTTTTCGGTCATTTCAAGTACGGTTTCCAATTGCGGAAGCGCTTTCAGATAGTATGTAGCCCATGCTCTTCTTGAAAATTTATCGGGAGCGGCAAATCTATCCGACTGGAAAGACGGGGTTACATTCGTGAAATATTGAACATACAAGTTGGACATGACCGAACTTACCAGCTCAAACTCATAACGGTCGGCATACATTCCCCAATATTGTGAGTATGCAAAAGCTGCACCAACGTGCGACATTCCAAGCTCCGGAAGTTTTGTATCATCTTTATTCAAATCTTCGAAATCGGAGCATCCTTATAAAGTTGTTACCACAGTCAGTAACAATAGATA
>DXOJ01000504.1 GCA_019412865.1 Bacteroides sp.
ACACAATATTATGGATAAAAAAAGAGTTTATACCTTTGGTAATGGTCAGGCAGAAGGAAAGGCTGACATGAAGAATTTGCTCGGTGGTAAGGGGGCCAACCTTGCAGAAATGAATTTAATCGGAATTCCTGTCCCTCCCGGATTCACAATAACTACAGATGTTTGTACGGAATACAATACGTTAGGACGTGATAAAGTGGTTGAACTGCTGAAAGATGAAGTGGTAAAAGCAATCACTCACGTGGAAACCTTGATGAAATCTAAATTCGGTGACGTTGAAAATCCTTTGTTGGTGTCTGTACGTTCCGGTGCGCGCGCATCTATGCCGGGTATGATGGATACGATTCTGAACTTGGGATTGAATGACGAAGTGGTAGAAGGTATTATCCGTAAGACAGGTAATGCACGCTTTGCATGGGACTCTTATCGTCGTTTTGTGCAGATGTACGGTGACGTAGTATTGGGCATGAAGCCTACCAATAAAGAAGATATCGACCCCTTCGAAGCAATCATCGAAGAGGTGAAAAAAGAGAAAGGTGTAGAACTTGATAACGAGTTGAAAGTGGAAGACTTGCAGGAACTCGTAAAGAAATTTAAAGCTGCCGTAAAGGAACAGACCGGAAAAGATTTCCCGACTGGTGCATACGAACAACTTTGGGGAGCTATATGTGCCGTATTTGATTCATGGATGAATGAACGCGCTATCCTTTACCGTAAGATGGAAAGTATACCGGATGAATGGGGTACAGCTGTCAATGTACAGGCTATGGTGTTCGGTAATATGGGTGAAACTTCGGCTACTGGTGTTTGTTTCTCACGTGATGCCGGTACGGGTGAAGACCTTTTCAATGGTGAATATCTGATTAACGCACAAGGTGAAGACGTAGTGGCCGGTATCCGTACTCCGCAACAGATCACCAAGATTGGTTCTCAACGTTGGGCTGTATTGGCTGGTGTGACCGAAGATGTTCGCGCAGCGAAGTTCCCTTCCATGGAAGAGGCAATGCCGGAAATCTATAAAGAACTGGATGCACTCCAGACAAAATTGGAAAATCATTATAAAGATATGCAGGACATGGAGTTCACCGTACAAGAAGGTAAACTCTGGTTCCTTCAGACACGTAACGGTAAGCGTACAGGTGCTGCCATGGTGAAGATCGCTATGGATTTGCTCCGTCAGGGCATGATTGACGAAAAGACTGCTTTGATGCGCGTGGAACCGAATAAACTCGATGAATTGCTTCACCCTGTATTCGATAAGGATGCTTTGAAGAAAGCCAAAGTGTTGACTCGTGGTCTTCCGGCTTCTCCGGGTGCTGCAACCGGTCAGGTGGTGTTCTTTGCTGACGACGCTGCTGAATGGCATGCTGCCGGTAAACGTGTGGTAATGGTTCGTATCGAAACTTCTCCGGAAGACTTGGCCGGTATGGCAGTTGCCGAAGGTATTCTTACGGCTCGTGGCGGTATGACTTCTCATGCTGCTGTTGTGGCTCGTGGTATGGGTAAATGTTGTGTATCGGGTGCAGGTGCATTGAATATCGATTATAAAAACCGTACCGTAGAAATTGACGGTGTTGTGTTGAAAGAAGGCGATTATATCTCTCTGAACGGAAGTACAGGTGTAGTTTATAATGGTAAGGTAGAAACACAGGCTGCAGAACTTTCCGGTGACTTTGCCGAATTAATGACGCTGGCTGATAAGTATACTCGTCTGCAGGTACGTACGAATGCGGATACTCCTCATGATGCGGAAGTGGCTCGTAACTTCGGTGCGGTAGGTATTGGGCTTTGCCGTACGGAACACATGTTCTTCGAAGGTGAAAAGATCAAGGCAATGCGTGAAATGATTTTGGCGGAAAATGCGGAAGGACGTCGTAAAGCATTGGCTAAGATTCTTCCATATCAACAAGAAGACTTTAAGGGTATCTTTAAAGCAATGGCTGGTTGTCCGGTAACGGTTCGTTTGCTCGATCCTCCTTTGCATGAGTTCGTTCCTCACGATTTGAAGGGACAGCAGGAAATGGCAGATACTATGGGTGTGAGCCTGCAATATATCCAGCAACGTGTAGAATCATTGTGTGAGCATAACCCGATGTTGGGTCACCGTGGTTGCCGTCTGGGAAATACTTATCCTGAAATTACACAGATGCAGACACGTGCCATCTTGGGTGCTGCACTCGAATTGAAGAAAGAAGGAGTGGAAACTCATCCGGAAATCATGGTTCCATTAACTGGTATCTTGTATGAATTCAAGGAGCAGGAAAATGTAATCCGTGCAGAAGCTAAGAAGTTGTTTGAGGAAGTAGGAGATAGCATTGACTTCAAAGTGGGTACAATGATTGAAATTCCGCGTGCCGCTTTGACTGCCGACCGTATCGCTTCTTCTGCCGAGTTCTTCTCATTCGGTACAAATGACTTAACGCAGATGACCTTCGGTTATTCTCGTGATGATATAGCTTCTTTCCTTCCGGTTTATCTGGAAAAGAAGATTTTGAAAGTAGACCCGTTCCAGGTTCTCGACCAGAATGGTGTGGGACAGTTGGTACGTATGGCTACAGAAAAGGGCCGTGCTATCCGTCCGGATCTGAAATGTGGTATTTGTGGTGAACATGGTGGTGAGCCTTCTTCAGTGAAGTTCTGTCACCGGGTAGGTTTGAACTACGTTAGTTGTTCTCCATTCAGAGTGCCGATTGCCAGATTGGCGGCGGCGCAGGCAGCAATAGAAGGATAGTCAAATACGCTGGTTAGGTACTTAACTATCTGATAAATAGACTGTAAATACTTGTGAAAGTATTTGCAGTCTATTTTATTTTATGCCTGTTGGGTATTGATGTCCGTTTACCACCCAATATTTATTTGGTATTTATTATAAAAAACTAACTGAATGTTTGTTTAATCATAAAAACAGCTTTACATTTGCACCCCAGAAATCGACCGAATTGGGGTCTAACGTTTAATTTAAAAAAACAAAGAAAATGAAAAAGGGTTTATTATTGGTAGTTGTAATGTTAGCAACTATCGCTGTAAAAG
>DXOJ01000505.1 GCA_019412865.1 Bacteroides sp.
GTCATAGACACGACGTTCCATATCCGTCAGGTTTTGAGCATAGACTCCGGGGGGGATAATGGCGTGGTGATCCGTCACTTTCGAGTTGTCAAATACCTTTTTCGATTTAGGAAGTGTAGTGCCGGCTAACGGAGCTGTCAAGACTTCGTAATCACGGAGTCCTTTCAGGATAGCAGGACATTTCGGGTAAATATCGTCACTCAAGAAAGTAGTATCAACACGCGGATAGGTAGCTACCTTCTTCTCATAAAGAGACTGAATCAGTTTCAGCGTTTCATCAGCCGAATAAGCGAATTTCTTATTACATTCTACCTGAAGAGAAGTCAAGTCGAACAAACGTGGGGCGAACTCTCTCCCATCTTTCTTGCCAACACTAGTGACTACAAACGGAAGATCCTTTATGCGTTCTACCAATGCCTCGCCTTCTTCCCGGTTAGCGATAGGGTCGATACCCGGATTATCTATTTTCTTTTTTCCACCGTTCTTTTCTTCTTCCGCAGCAATTTCTTCATCACTTTTGCGGATAAGTGCGGAAAAAGTGGTATCCCGATAGTTGGTTTTCAGTTCCCAGTATTGCTTGGGTTCGAAATTGGCTATTTCCAACTGACGGTTGACAATCAGTGCCAGAGTCGGTGTCTGTACACGACCGATAGAGAGTACCTGTTTATTTTGACCGTATTTAATGGTGTAAAGACGGGTGGCGTTCATCCCTAATAGCCAGTCACCCATCGCACGAGAAAGTCCGGCTTCATAGAGTGACTGAAAATCTGTCTGATCTTTCAGCTTCGCAAACCCTTCCCGGATAGCTTCTTCTGTCAATGAAGAAATCCACAGACGTTTCACCGGACAGCGTGCACCTGCTTTCTGCATCACCCAACGCTGAATCAATTCTCCCTCTTGCCCGGCATCACCGCAGTTGATGATTTCATCTGCGTTCTGCATCAGTCCCTCGATAATGTGGAATTGTTTTTCGTAGGTAGGATTCTCTATCAACTTGATGCCGAAACGTGGAGGAATCATTGGCAGGCTACCTAAATTCCATGATTTCCAGTTAGGGGTGTATTCATGCGGCTCTTTCAGGGTACAAAGATGACCGAATGTCCAGGTAACCTGGTATCCGTTTCCTTCTATATATCCTTCTTTTCTGGTATGAGCGCCGAGTACTTCGGCTATATCGCGTGCTACTGATGGCTTTTCGGCTATGCAAACTATCATTTTTTCTCTTCTTGTTTTTACACTAACAGCTTACAAAGTTACACGATTATTTCTCATTGACCGCATGAAGAGAGAAAAAAGTCCATAAAGGCATAGATCGGAGAAAGAATGATAACTTCAACTGAATAGTTTTCAAGATGTACCGCTTTCTCCTTTTTTATACCACTCCATTTGATGTTTGATAAGCTATATAATGAAGCTGCACAGTTCTACACACGATATGTGCATAGCTCTGTGCAGCCTCTCTATAACGTTTCTATTTTAAACCGGAGAAATCACAAAAAAGAGGATAATGTGTAGAAGCAACGGTCACATCTACTCCCGACAGACTTTCTATCACATCAGCCTGTGTCACATTTACGTTGTGACTCTTCAAAGACACGATAAAGTCAAGGCGACGTTTCTTACCACTGACTTCGGTAGACTTATCGGCACTAAGAAGATTCCAGTTACTCTTCACCATTTGGAAAAATTCGCTTTCCAAGTCGCCCTCATTGAAGTATCCTAACAAGAATGCAGGTTTATTATAGGCAGACAGTTTCGTTTCTAACGTTTGAAGGGCCTCTATACGCTTTGCCATATCCGTATCGAAGTTGGTACTGGCTACTACAAACTTTTCATATTCCACTACCATGGCTGCACGCATCTCGCTCTTTCCCGCCATTTGGTATCTGTCTACACTTACAGGTTCTTCTTTTGTCAGTATACCAACACCGAATTCACCGCCTTTATAATCAATGGCTTTAGCAAAATAATCATGCATATTTGCTTTCTGTGCCAGTACGTTCAACTGGTCGATACCTTCCGAACGTTCCGTCTCCTTATCCAGTCCCTGCAAGCAGACAATATCCGCATTCATTTTGGCGATAATACGTCCTGTCCGGTCGTAATCAATCACGCCATCTGTACCTTTACAATAGGTCAGGAAATAGTTACCTATGCGCAGGTCACCTTCTGCCTTCGGATATTCTTCAAGTCCGGTCGGCTTCTTAAAATCACAATAAAGTGGATAATGGTCGGAAGTTATTGCTACGTTGACACCATCCAGGTTGTATATTACATTCGATTTTACCACAGTGGTAGGTGGAGTTTTCAAAGTAACGACAAAATCAATCCGTTTGGTAGCCTGTCCGGTAGGAAAAGTGTTTTCTGTAGAACTGACAACCTCCCATTCTTTCTTCAGTTCCGTAAAGAATGTGCCATTCATCAAGTCCTCGTTAAAGTCACCAGCCATATAAACCACTTTATTATATGTTTTGGCAAGGTCTGTGAGCTGTTTTGCAGATTCAACTCTATTATTCTCTTCCAAAGCCAAGTGGGTGGAGATAACTACATAGTTCTCAAATTCGGCTATGGCAGCAGAACGGAGTTCGGCACCGGGAAGGGGATAAGTCTTCGTGCTGATCGGCGTCCCTTTGAACAAAAGACCGTTACCGTATTCACCACCTTGGTAAGCGATTGACTTACTAAAATAGTGATTCATGCCTGTTTTATCCGCCAAGGTTTTCAATTGGTCGACTTTATTACTGCGGGTAGTCATGTAGTCCACTTCCTGCAGGCAAACGACATCGGGTTCCATTCCGTTGATAACAGCGGCTGTCCTGTCATAATTAATCACGTCATCGTTACCGGCACAATGCCTTATATTAAAGGTCAACACTCTAAGGTTCCCCTCCCCTTTCGGATAAGTATAGGAAACTTCCTGTTTACCGTAAGGTATCATATTATCGAATTTAGAGTTGTCCATGTCGTCGGCACAGGACAAGTTGGCAAACACGGTTGCCAAAAGACATATATAAGAAATCATATTTTTCATAAGAATTTATATTTCTGAATCTAATTAATTAAAGTTCAATCCGTCATTCCAACCGGGATTCTGTGTTATCACACCATTGGACAAAGTACGTTCGCTGATAGGAACAGGGTACAAATAATCTCTGTCTTCATTCCATTTCTTGGTAATCAGACTATGACAGATGATATAACCACTTTCGCCATTCGACAAGCGAATCTGCTCGCCGATCTCTAAATATAAAGGTACATTTCCGGCAGGTTTTGTTCCTACGTAGAAACAGACATCATCCGTACCGTCTTTATCTAAATCGTAAGTTCCGGGCCCGGGAACATAGATTCCCAGCAGATCGTTCTCAAATAGTTTACCTTCTTTCCAACGCATGATGTCGTAATAACGGAAACCCTCCATTACCAGTTCGATGGTTCGTTCGCGACGGATTTCAAGGATTACTCCCTGATTGGCTCCTTTCACATTCGGATAACCTGTGGCGGCACTCATCAAATACGGGTCGGGTTTTGAATTTGCCAGTTCCATATCCAGGTTAGTCATTCCTACCCTGTCTCTAAGTAATTTAATAGATTTATTGATGTCGGCTTGCTTCAAAGTGCCTAGTTCGGCTTTTGCTTCTGCAAAATTCAGATACACCTCTGCCGTGCGGAACAGGAGAATATCGTTGCACGATTTATTATATTCATCGTAGTTAGCCGTCATCGAATATTTTATCAGGTGATATCCGGTCATGGTATAAGCCAGGTTCGGGGCTTCTTTCTTTGTACTTCCGATTCTCGTATATCCAGGGGTACGGATGGTTTGTGCCAGTCGCGGATCCCGATTCTGACATTCTTGATCGAATGTCATCGTTTCATAACCGGCTTTATCCGTGAAACGGCTTCCGTCCGCCATCAGATAAGAATTCACTATCTTCTTGTTCATTCCCGGACGTCCCATTGTGGTGGAGTTCTCATAATTCTGCACATTATGAAGCACAGAAAGAGAAGCTTCATAGTCACGGCCGAAAATCACTTCATCCGCTTGTAGATTTATGGAAGCGAATAAATCCCTGTAAGGTGTGCTGCCCGATTTATAGAGTGTATATCCGCTTTCGTTCATAAAGGTTTCAGAAGCCGAGACACAGGCATTCAGGTATTTTTCATAATCCTCCAGTCCATGATATTTGCGGAAAGTACCCTCAAACAGGCAGACACGGGATTTCAGGGCCAATGCCGTCCACCGGGTCAGTACATACGCATTCTTCGTTTTCGGAAGATTGGCTATCGCAAAATCCAGGTCCTCCAGCATTTTCTGCATGACAAATTCACGTGAGTCACGGGCTTTATACAATTCGGGATCATCCGAGTCGAGTGCTTTGTCATACCAGGGAATATCGCCGTATCTCTTCACCTTCTCAAAGTAGAAATAAGCTCTGAAAAAACGGGCAACACCATCGTAACGGTTACGGGCATTCACTTCCGTGCAGTTATGGGAATACTGCAGATAGAAATTAATATCGCGAAGTGCCGTAAAATTCCAACCGTTTCCTTCATCGGGTATGATGCGCTGTCCGGACATTTCGAGCATCAAGTCGGACTTGACAATCAAATCGGACGACTCGGAATAAATATCGACAGCGGACGGAACCAGATTGTTATAAAACTGATTCGTAAATAATCGCAACTCATCTTCAGTCTTGAAATATACATCCGGATACAGGCGGTCTTTTGGTGTCTTATCCAACCAATCGTCGCAAGACACGAAAGATATCGCCAATGCGAACAACCAAGATACTATATAAACAGGTTTCATAATTCAAATATTAGTTAGTTTAAAAAGTTACGTTCACTCCAAAAGAATAGGTCTTTGACCAAGGGTACAACTTTGCGTTACCATTTGCCGATTGGATGGAATTTTCTGCCGATGCTTGTTCCGGATCAATGTAGTCGCTCTTTAGCGGAGAGAAGGTAAACAGATTCTCACCACTGAAATAGATATGCAGGCGCTCTATCTTTACCTTCTTCGTCCATACGGCGGGAATCGTATAGCCTACTGTGATATTCTTCACTCTGCAATAAGCCAGATTCTGCAAATAACGATCATTCACCACTCCCAAAGAACGGTTGTTGCCGAGGGCAAGATACCCTATCGGGCGCGGGAAATAGGCATCGGGATTTTCCGGACTCCATACCTGACTCAAGAAATCGCGTGGAATGAACGATGAATACGGACGAGCGTATGGTCCCCAAAAGAATACAGAATTAGTGCCCGGATACCAGTCTTGATGTCCTACTCCCTGAAGATAGATGGAGAAGTCGAATCCATACCAGTCGAAACCACCTTGAATACTGTATGTATAGCGCGGTAATGAGTTTCCGATTATTTTGCGGTCGCCCGGATCATCTGCCGTGTTCGAGCCGGAAGATATTGTATGGTCGCCATCCAAATCAACAAATTTCATATCACCGGCATGAAGTCCCGGATTCACCTGTGCTGTATTGATAACGAAGTTGACTGCTGTTTGGTCAACGTTATAGTTTGCCGCTTCTTCGTCTGTTCTGAAAAGTCCGTCCACTACATATCCCCAGATATCTCCCAATTTCTGACCTACATAATAATCACTCAATATCTTGGAAGGATTATCGAATTTGGTTATTTTCGATGTATTATCTGCCAAACCTACGGACAGGTTATAACGGAAAGGTTTGTTTGCCAGTTTGAAAGCATCATTCCAAGTCAGCATCAATTCCCAGCCTTTGGTACGCAAATTGGCTGCATTTTGCTTGGGCTCGTTGGCTCCATAAGCACCGGGAAGTTTTTTACCGGAAGTTTGCATACCTTTAGTATCACGAACATAGGCATCGGCAGTCAGGTTCAGGCGGTTGTTCAGGAATCCGAGATCCAGTCCTATGTTCCAAGTCGAAACGGTTTCCCAGGTCAGGTCAGCGGAGTTCGGGTCGGAGACACTTGCATAAGAGCCTTTCTTCTGATCGCCAAAGATATAATTCATTGTACCGTTGGTATTAATGGTTTGGATATAATCGTAATATCCTACCTGCTGATTTCCTAACGAACCGTATGAGAGACGCAATTTCACATTATCAATATTCTTCTTTAAATTCCCGAAAAACGGTTCTTCACTGATTCTCCATCCTACGGAAGCCGAGGGGAAGAAACCGAAACGGTGTCTGCTTCTGAAACGTGAACTTCCGTCATAACGTCCGCTTGTCTCAAATAGGTAACGACCTCCTTTATAGGAGTAATTAAGACGATAAAATGCTCCCAAAAGCGCATATTCATTCTGTCCGCCGGACATAGTCATCGCATCTCCGACTGCCAGATTTAAGTCATTCAAGTCATCGGAGAGCAAACCCTGGCGGGAGACTTTGATATCTTTCAGACGCTTGGTTTCATAATTGTAACCTGCCATGATTTTTATCTGATGGTCGGCAATATCCAGCATATAATCACCATAAACATTGAAAGCTTGATACCAATGATTGGTCTGTGTTTCCTTCAACTGATTCACACCGCTTCCGGTAGTCAGATAGGATATCTCACCCGGATATTTGGAATATGGTACATTTACTGTTCTATTCATGGTCTGATAGTTATAGTGCAGGTAGCTGTAGTTTGCACGGACATTCAGGTTCTTCATTACATTGAAACTTGCTTCGAAAGTCGTGGAAAACTCATACCGCTGGTCTTCATTCTTATGTTTTCCATAAGCAAGGATAGCTCCCATGCCATCCAAAATGGCAGAATTGCTCAACGAAGTCAGATACACTGCACTGCCATCCGGATTAATGGGTACAAAGCTCGCCAGTGCATGATTCACCGCAGTATTGAAGTTGTTATTAATACCCGATAATCCCGGATAAGAGTAACTATTATAATGGTACTTCGTGTTATTGCTGATTGTCAGTCGTGGAGTGATCTTTGCCGAGATTTTACTTCTGAAATTATACACCTTGTATTTATCAGGATTCTGTCTGAAGATACCCGTTTGATCAACTGTATTTCCTGATAAATAATAGTTCAACTTTTCATTTCCCCCACTGACACTGATATTGTGCTCCCACATCGGTCTGTTTTTACGATAAAGATAATTATACCAGTCGAAGTTACCGTAATAGACGTATGTATCTCTTCCGTCACGTTGGTCGGTAACTACCCAGGGACGTTCGGGATTCTCCGTTTTATCATTCCGGCGCAACCAAAGCTGGCGGTAGTCTTCTTCCGTATAGTTGGTATAAGGCTTTCCGTTATAATTGGTATAAAACAAGTCGTTGATGCCTGCCGAATAATATCCCCTGGTTTCAAAATCAGTAGAAGTCGTCTGATTGCTCCATGAATATCTTCCATCATACGAAACGGTAGTCTTGCGGGCGGAGCCTTCCTTGGTAGTCACGAGGATAACACCATAAGAAGCACGAGCCCCGTAAATAGCGGCCGAAGATGCATCTTTTAATACGGAAATGGAAGCGATGTCATTCGGATTCAAGCGGTCGATATCCCCTTCTATTCCGTCAATCAGCACTAATGGCGATGCATTGCCACTGATAGAATTCACACCACGGATATTGATAGTTGCCGAAGCTCCCGGATACCCAGACCCAAAAGTTACATTCATATTGGGCACAGTCCCTTGCAACATCTGTGAGGCTCTCGGCACGGGTCTGTCTTCCATCGCTTTACTGTCTACTACTGCAACAGCTCCCGTCAGGTTTATTTTCTTTTGAGTACCGTAGCCTACCACCACCACTTCTTCCAGCGTAGCCGTATCCTCCCGGAGTATTACTCTCGAAGATTTCTGCAAGTCGGAGACTTTAATTTCTTTCTTCTCAAACCCAATATAGGACACAACGACTAGGGCATTGGCCGGAACCGAGGATAATGTAAATTCACCATCCAAATTCGTGATCGTTCCCATAGACTGTCCTATCACCTGTACACTGGCACCGATTACCGGGTCACCGTTCACATCGACCACTTTCCCCGTAACCCGATGTAAAGGCTGCGATGGGACGGCAGTAGTATTACGTTCTGTTTTCTTTGTGATGATAATCATCCGGTTTTGTAGTTTATACTCTACATCCTTATCCAAAACAGTAGCAAGCACATTATTAACAGTTGCCTGCTGAAAGGAAGCCGTTATCTTCTTGTTTTCATTAACCTCGTCCGTTTTATAGATAATGGAGTACTTCGTCTGCCGCTCAACTTCTTTCAATACCGCCTTCAGCGGCTCATTTTTAAAGACCTTTGTAACTGTCTGCGCCCGTAGTGACTGGACGCCCAAACACAACAGAATCAGGAGAAACAGTCTAAAAAATGAGTTTCTTCGGTCATTCATAATTTTATCAATTAAGTTGTTACAATTTAAAGTGATTTATAT
>DXOJ01000506.1 GCA_019412865.1 Bacteroides sp.
CCCGATCACAATGCCGATAGGCGAACAGATTAAAGGACGACTGATGAACGTAGTCGGTGATTCGATCGACGGTATGAAAGGACTCGACCGCAAAGGTGCATATTCTATTCACCGAGAACCCCCTAAGTTTGAGGATTTGACTACTGTGCAAGAGGTGCTCTTCACAGGTATCAAAGTGATCGACCTGCTCGAACCGTATGCCAAAGGTGGTAAAATCGGTTTGTTCGGCGGTGCCGGTGTAGGAAAGACTGTATTGATTCAGGAACTTATCAATAATATCGCCAAGAAACATAATGGATTCTCTGTATTTGCCGGAGTAGGTGAACGTACCCGTGAAGGTAACGACTTGCTGCGCGAAATGATTGAATCCGGTGTAATCCGTTACGGCGAAGCATTCAAAGAAGGAATGGAGAAAGGTCACTGGGATCTTTCGAAAGTGGATTATAACGAACTGGAGAAATCGCAAGTGTCTCTGATTTTCGGTCAGATGAACGAGCCTCCGGGCGCACGTGCCTCTGTGGCATTGTCCGGACTGACGGTGGCGGAATCTTTCCGCGACGCAGGAAAAGAAGGTGAGAAACGCGATATTCTGTTCTTTATTGATAATATCTTCCGTTTCACGCAAGCAGGTTCGGAAGTGTCCGCCCTTTTGGGACGTATGCCCTCCGCTGTTGGTTACCAGCCCACGTTGGCTACGGAAATGGGTGCGATGCAGGAACGTATCACGTCTACCCGCAAAGGTTCTATCACCTCCGTACAGGCGGTGTATGTGCCTGCCGATGACTTGACCGACCCGGCTCCTGCAACAACTTTCAGCCACTTGGACGCAACTACCGTGCTCGACCGTAAGATTACGGAGCTGGGTATTTATCCGGCGGTAGACCCGTTGGCTTCTACGTCACGTATCCTCGACCCGCACATTGTTGGCCAGGAACACTACGACGTAGCGCAGCAAGTGAAACAAATTCTGCAACGTAACAAGGAATTGCAGGACATTATTTCCATCCTCGGTATGGAAGAGCTTTCGGAAGAAGACAAGATGGTAGTGAACCGCGCCCGCCGTGTGCAGCGTTTCCTTTCGCAACCGTTTGCCGTAGCCGAACAGTTTACAGGCGTTCCGGGCGTGATGGTGGGCATCGAAGACACTATCAAGGGATTCAAGATGATTCTGGAAGGAGAAGTGGATTATCTTCCCGAACAGGCTTTCTTGAATGTCGGAACCATTGAGGAGGCAATAGAGAAAGGTAAGAAATTGCTGGAACAGGCAAAAAAATAAAAAGATAGCATGATGAAAGAACTGCATTTGAGTATAGTATCGCCCGAAAAGAGCATATTCGACGGAAATGTGAAGATTGTCACATTGCCGGGAATGATCGGTTCGTTTTCTATTCTCCCCGGGCATGCGCCCATTGTCTCGTCGTTGAAAGAGGGAACCTTGAGTTATACGACGGTGGAGGGAGAAGAGCACACGATGGATATTCAGGGCGGTTTTGTCGAAATGAGTGACGGTACGGTTTCCGCCTGTGTTTCCTGACGGAAGCTCCCCACCGGCACAAAGACTAAGCATCAAAAGATTGAAAAAACGAGATTATAACCTTACAGAAAAACACAGTAACATGGTGAATATTAGTAAAACTAAACGGAATTTTATTTGGTGGCATACCTTATTTGCAGTAATTAGCGGGGCACTCGGAGCTGTCATTCTACACTTCGCTTTGCCGGGGCATTATTTCGGAGGGTATCCGTTTATTCCGATCTATTTTTACTTCTTCGGGCTGTTTAGCATTTATGCTTTCGACGCTTGCCGTCGGCATGCTCCACAGAGAATGTTACTGTTGTATCTGGCAACGAAGATGATAAAAATGATTCTTTCGCTGATTCTGGTATTGATTTATTGTCTTGCCGTTCGCGAAGAAGCCAAAGCCTTTTTGTTGACGTTTATCTTGTTCTATTTGATATATCTGGTATTCGAAACCTGGTTCTTCTTCTCTTTTGAGTTGAATCAGAAACGGAAAAAGAAAAATAAGAAGAAAAATGAAACAGTTGCATAACATAGTAGCTCCGTTGATTCTGTTCTGCCTCATGGCGGCAGTCAGCTTGCCGGTTCTTGCACAGGAACAGGAGGGGGAAGCGGTGTCACAACAGACGCAGGACGAGATTACTCCGAAAGAGGAACAGGAGAACACGGTGGATGTGAAAGAAATTGTGTTCGGTCATATCGGCGACTCCTACGAATGGCATATTACGACGTGGGGTAACACGCACATTACTATACCATTACCTATTATTGTTTATAGTAGCACTACAGGTTGGCACACGTTCCTTTCTTCCCGTCTCGAAGAGAATGGAGGGACTTATGAAGGACTTTCCATCGCTCCCGAAGGAAGTAAGTACGAGGGCAAACTGGTAGAGTATAATGCGGCAGGCGAACAGGTCCGCCCGTGGGATATTTCCATCACGAAAGTGACATTTGCTTTGCTGTTCAACAGCGTGTTGTTGCTCATCATCGTATTGAGCGTGTCACACTGGTACAGAAAACGTCCGCAAGGAGCGAAAGCGCCGGGAGGATTTATCGGATTCATGGAGATGTTCATCATGATGGTGAACGACGATATTATCAAGAGTTGTGTAGGACCCAACTACCGGAAGTTTGCACCGTATCTGCTGACAGCATTCTTTTTCATCTTTATCAATAACATGATGGGATTGATTCCGTTCTTCCCCGGAGGTGCGAACGTGACGGGAAATATCGCTATCACTATGGTGCTTGCAGTCTGCACGTTCCTGGCAGTGAATATCTTCGGTTCGAAACATTACTGGAAGGATATTTTCTGGCCTGATGTACCTTGGTGGCTGAAAGTGCCTATACCGATGATGCCATTCATCGAGTTCTTCGGAATCTTTACGAAACCGTTTGCTTTGATGATTCGTCTTTTTGCCAATATGCTGGCGGGACACATGGCGATGCTGGTGCTTACCTGCCTGATCTTTATCTCGGCAAGCATGGGGCCTGCACTGAACGGCACGCTGACGGTGGCTTCTGTATTGTTCAACATCTTTATGAATGCGCTTGAGTTGTTGGTCGCTTTCATCCAGGCTTACGTATTTACGATGTTGTCGGCAGTGTTTATCGGTCTGGCACAGGAAGGTGCCAAAGTGAAAGCTGAAGAAAATTGAAATGAAACGCGGTGAAAACGTTGATAAAAAGAATACGGAATAAACGCGCGGAATGAATGATTAAATAATAAACAAGAGAAAATAT
>DXOJ01000507.1 GCA_019412865.1 Bacteroides sp.
ACAAAGATAATGCAATTTCGACATATGTGAAATAATTATGAATAACTACTTAGTCAAATAGCAAATGATAAGATAGTCTAGAAATAGTAAATAGTAAATCGTCAAATAGTAAATAACAAGATGGGAGATCCTAAAGCATTTCTAAATATACCTCGACAAGAGGCGGGATACCGCCCTGTAAACGAGCGAATCGCTGACTATAGTCAGGTAGAACAGACTTTGAATACAAACAGCCGTAAATTGCAGGCGTCACGCTGTATGGATTGCGGTGTACCTTTCTGTCATTGGGCATGCCCGATAGGAAATAAACAACCGGAATGGCAGGATGCATTATACAGGGGAAAATGGAAGGAGGCATACGAAGTATTGTCGTCTACTTGCGATTTTCCTGAATTTACAGGACGTATTTGTCCTGCTCTTTGCGAGAAATCGTGTGTGTTGAAACTTTCCTGCGATCAGCCGGTGACTATTCGCGAGAATGAAGCAGCTATCGTAGAAGCGGCTTTTCGTGAAGGATATATACAAGTAAAGACGCCGGAAAGAAACGGAAAGAAAGTGGCGGTGATTGGTGCAGGTCCTGCTGGATTGGTGGTGGCTAATCAGCTGAATTTAAAAGGATATAGCGTTACTTTATTCGATAAGGATGAAGCGCCCGGAGGATTATTACGATTCGGTATTCCTAATTTCAAACTGGATAAAAATGTAATTGACCGACGGATGAAGATATTGGCTGCAGAAGGAATACAGTTTGAGATGGGAGTAGAAATAGACGTTAATCATTTACCGGAAGGATTCGATGCTTACTGCATCTGTACCGGAACCCCCACTGCACGTGACTTGAGTATTCCGGGACGTGAACTGAAAGGGATTCATTTCGCACTCGAAATGCTGGCACAACAGAATAGGATTCTGGCAGGACAGACTTTCCCGAAAGACAAGTTGGTAAATGCCAAAGGCAAAAAGGTTCTCGTGATAGGTGGCGGAGACACTGGTTCCGACTGCATCGGAACCAGTGTGAGACAGGGAGCCGTCAGTGTCACTCAAATCGAAATCATGCCGAAACCTCCTGTCGGCTACAATCCGGCTACTCCTTGGCCACAATGGCCGGCAGTCTTCAAAACGACTTCCAGCCATGAAGAAGGTTGTACACGCCGCTGGTGCCTGGCTTCCAATCAGTTCCTCGGAAAGAATGGAAAAGTGACAGGTGTAGAAGTGGAAGAAGTAGAATGGATTCCGGCAGCAGATGGCGGACGTCCCACAATGAAACCAACAGGGAAGAAGGAAGTCATCGAGGCTGATATGGTATTATTGGCGATGGGATTCCTGAAACCGGAACAACCCAAATTTGCAAAGAATGTATTTCTTGCCGGTGATGCCGAGACTGGTGCCAGCTTAGTAGTACGCGCCATGGCAGGAGGACGAAAGGCTGCTGCGGAAATAGATGCTTATCTAATACAATAAGGTTTGCAACAGTGTACAACAAGAAGCTCGATTGCTATTATCGGTTCGTTCCATATCTGTAGAACTAAAGAATAACAGATATGGAACTAAAGGAAAACAGTTGTGGAACTAAACGATAACAATTATGGAACGAATTAAGAATAACTAGTCAGCTTCTTAGAAATAGCGAATAAACAATCAACAGATTACATTACCCCCTCTAAAAATTAAAGTTATGTGTGGAATAGCAGGTATACTCAACATCAAAGTTCAAACGAAAGAGCTAAGAGATAAAGCACTGAAAATGGCCCAGAAGATCCGTCATCGCGGACCGGACTGGAGTGGAATCTATGTAGGCGGAAGTGCCATCCTGGCACACGAACGTCTTTCCATTGTCGACCCGCAAAGTGGCGGACAGCCGTTATACTCTCCCGATCGTAAACAAGTGCTCGCCGTCAACGGTGAGATTTACAATCACCGTGATATTCGCGCTAAATATGCGGGAAAATATAACTTTCAGACCGGAAGTGACTGTGAGGTAATTCTTGCCCTTTACAAAGATAAAGGCATCCATTTTCTGGAAGATATTAGCGGTATCTTTGCTTTCGTTCTTTATGATGAGGAAAAGGATGAATTTCTAATTGCCCGTGATCCGATAGGGGTTATTCCTTTATAT
>DXOJ01000508.1 GCA_019412865.1 Bacteroides sp.
TTTTTAATCTTTCATTTTCAATTCTTATTTTACCAAATATCTATCGCCAGTCTGTTTGACATATTCCTGCAAGAATTCTTTCGGATATCCGGGACGGATCACACCGGCAGGTTGTCCGATAGAATTACGTTCAAACTTACCATCTTTAACACGCTTCACTACTCCATCATTGTACTTCACAATCAAGAATGTACCCAATTGTTTCCAAGTATCGAAAGTGCTCTGTGCAGTCATGTTTGTATAATTTGTCAGGAAATCAACTGCTGCGTTCTTATCTTTAGCCAATAGTTTGGCAGCCATCTCTTCAATGCCTTCCTGTGCATCGTTGAAAGTGGTTTCCATTTCTTTCTGTGCTTCCCGTACATCACCGATCATCAAATTATAACGCGGATAAACCATATTAGACACCCAGTTGAAAATCCAGAAAGCTGAATTCCAGGAGAATGTAATGTAATCGGCTCCATCCACACGGGTATAGCATACCGGAACTTTCGTTGCACAACAATACACCGGAGTAAATACCGCCATATTAGCATCATCCACGCCAAACCAGAGTACACCACCTATCGGGTCTGGTTTATGAGCACGCATTTGTGCAACAAATACAAATCCGCTTTGTTGAGTGGAAATGGGACGTTCGTTGAAATATTCCTTATCGTCTACTTTAAAGTTCAAAGGAGAAAGGCGATAAGGTGTCTTATAAGGACCTGCTCCAAAATCATTGGAAATATCGAGAGGCGTACCTTCATAGTGGTCGCGCATCATATCTTTTACATCCTGTACAGACAGTTTATGTTTCGGTTTCACGAAAAGAGGCATTGGAGTATCAGTCTTTCCCTCAATATAAGGAAGATACTCTTTTCCATTATCCGTGAACTTATTAAAATAGCTCCACACACGTGCCTCACAGAAACGACGGGCACCAAAATCAAGAGGCGCATAAGCTAACGAAAAGCTAAAATCTTTATTTACTCCATTAAAATATCCCTTCTCACGAGCGAAAGAAACGACATCCGGAGAGTACATACAGTTCTCCTTGTCATTCATATCAAACTGGTGGATACGTGACTGATTGGCATGAGCCGAGATACAATCATCGGGTACACGTACAGCTACCCAAACAGCTCCACGAATTCCAGCCCCCTTACCAATCATTTCCATGATCCATATTTCGTTCGGATCAGCAATAGTAAAGGATTCTCCTTCGCTATAATAACCATATTGCTGTACTAAATCGGTCATGATTTTAATTGCTTCACGGGCAGTGCGCGAACGTTGCAAACCAATATAAATCAGACTTCCGTAATCAATAATCCCTGTAGAATCCGCCAGTTCCGGACGCCCGCCGAAAGTCGTTTCACCAATCGTAACCTGATATTCATTCATATTACCAACTACATTGTAAGTCTGACGTGCCTGTTCTATTTCTCCCAGATACTTGCCGGTATCCCATTCATACACTTTCAACATCGTTCCCTTCGGGTAGGTAGCAGCCGGATAATGATAAAGTTCTCCGAACAGGCCATACGAGTCGGCAGAATAGGAAACGATTGTCGAGCCATCGGCAGACGCATTCTTTCCGACAATCAGGTTAGTGCAAGCGAAAGTGTTCGCCACAGCCGCCATAAATACAGCAG
>DXOJ01000509.1:0-3377 GCA_019412865.1 Bacteroides sp.
TTTACTTTTAATTTATGATGATTACTTTTTTAATTTAATTTTCAGTTAAATTCTGTCGTACACAAGTTCTTTTTGCCGTATACAAGGCTGCAAATATAGTTTTTTTTTCACATTTATATGTAAGAAGCCCTCAAATATTTGATGTTTAAGGGCTTTTTTGCTGAATTATTTCATTCCTCTGTTTTTCAGTAGTGGTTCCAGGCTTGGTTCCGTTCCACGGAAATTTTTATAAAGCACCATCGGGTCTTCGCTGTCTCCCTTCTCCAATACGTTATGGCGGAACAGGTCGGCGGTGTTTTTATCAAAGATTCCGTGTTCTTTGAAAGCTTCGAAAGCATCATTGTCCAATACGTTGGCCCATAGGTAACTATAGTATCCGGCCGCGTATCCGCCAATGATATGGTTGAAGTAAGTCACACGATAACGCGGTGCTATTTCGGGAATCAAATTAAGCTTGTCCATCGCTTCTTTTTCGAATGCAAGCATATCCAGATTCTTTACATCTGTCATCGTGTGCAGGTTCATGTCGAGGATGGCGGCAGCCAGTAATTCGGTGGTCATGAAGCCCTGGTTGAAAGTTTTCTGTTGCAGTATCTTCTCGATGATTTCGTCGGGTATCACTTCTCCTGTCTGATAATGTTTGGCATACATTTTCAGCACTTCGGGTTCAGTCGCCCAGTGTTCGTTGATTTGAGAAGGAAGTTCTACAAAGTCACGTACCACGTTGGTTCCCGATGTTCCTTTGTATTCGCATTTTGTCAGCAGTCCGTGCAGAGCGTGACCAAATTCGTGAAACAGGGTTTCCACTTCATCCATGGTCAATAAAGAGGGGGTGTCGCCTACCGGCTTGGTAAAGCTGCAAACGTTGCATACTAACGGACGGGTTGTTCCGTGTTGCTCACGATAGTTGCTCATCCATGCACCACCGCTTTTCCCGGGACGTGGGAAATAGTCTACATAGAAGATACCGAGCTGGGAACCGTCTGCGTCTTTCACTTCAAAGACTTCTACATCAGGGTGATAAGTTGGTATGCCTTCCAGTTTGCTTAGGGTGATGCCATATAATTTGTTGGCTACGGCGAAAGCGCCATCGCGTACATTCTCCAGTTTGAAGTAAGGTTTTGTATCCTCTTCAGACAGGTTGTATTTTTCTTTCCGTAGTTTTTCGGTATAATACCACCAGTCCCATGCTTCCAGTTTTTCTCCTTTTCCTTCCTTATCCATTAATTTCTGAAGTTCGGTAGCTTCTGCTTTTGCTTTTGGCAGTGCGTAGCTCCAGAGGTTATTTAAAAGGCTCATTACGTTGTTGGCGTTCTTTGCCATGGTTTCATCCAGGACGAAGTTTGCATAACAGTCGAAACCTAATAAGTTCGCTTTTTCCAGGCGGAGAGAAACAATCTTGCGGATGTTTTCCTTGTTATCGTTCCCGTCGTTGTTGTTGCCGCGGTTGATATAAGCTTTGTATATTTGCTCCCGGAGCGGGCGATTTTCAGAATATTGCAGGAAAGGCAGACGGCTGGCATTGTGCAGGGTGAACAACCATTTTCCCGGTTGTCCGGCTGCTTTCGCTTCTTCGGCCGCACTTTGGCGGAACCATTCAGGCAATCCTGCCAGATCTTCTTCCTTGTCAACGAAAAGTTGGAAGGCATTATTCTCATTCAGCACATTGTTGCTGAAAGTGATGCCAAGTGTAGAAAGCTCCTTGTTGATTTCGCGGAGGCGAGTTTGGTCCTTTTCGCCAAGGTTCGCTCCGGAACGGATAAATCTTTTATAAGTCTTGTCCAGCAGACGTTCTTGTTCCGACGTCAGGTTCAATGAATCTTTCTTTTGGTAGACATCGTTCACCCGTTTGAATAGTTTCCCATTCAGGGAGATATTGTCATTATGTTCCGAAAGAACTGGTGCCAGTTTGATGGAAAGTGCGGTCAGCGAATCAGTAGTTTCTGCATCTGTCATATTGAAGAAAATGATGCTTACCCGGTCTAAGATGGGTGCGCTGTTATCCAAAGCCACAATCGTATTTTCGAATGTCGGAATTTCCGGGCTTTCGATGATGGCTTCGATATTTTGATTCTGTTCTTCTATACCTTTTAGAAAGGCAGGTTCATAGTGCTCTAATTTAATCTTGTCGAAAGAAGGAACACCATACTCGGTTTGAAACTCTGTAAAGAAAGGATTGCTTTCTGTTTTCGTAGCACAGGAGTACATCATACAACTTACTGCTAAAATGGTTAGTGTCTTTTTAATCATCATAAGTGTTTTTTATTAGAGTTTTCAGTTCTTATCGTTTACTGATATAGCACCAGATCGGGTAATGGTCTGATGCCTTGATAGACCGGTCTACCGTGCAATTGTAGGCTTTCAGGTTGGGGCTGATCAAGATATTGTCTATGCGGAAATAGAACTTGTTCTGATTGTAGGAAATACCCAATCCTTTACCGGACTGTGTGAATGCATCGTCTAGTTTTTGAGTCAGGATGCGATGGGTATATGAGATAGAACCGTCGTTGAAATCGCCGCATACTATGGTTGTCGGATATTTACTTTCTGCAATGGTTTTAGCCACAGAATCTGCTTGTGTAGCCCGGATAGCCGATGCTTCCACCAGTTTTCTTATTAATTGCCTAAGTCCGGTTTTTACTTTCTTGGCATTCGGGTCTTTAATCATATCCTCATACATCCCTCTGTCTTCTTTGGTGAGTTTGTTGGATTCCAGGTGGTTGTTGATTAATGTAAGAGTGTCGTTATTTACATTCAGTACATATTTCATGGAACCGTTATAATTACTTTCATATTTGATGGGATGTATCGAGAGTATGGGGAACTTGGAGAAACAGGCAAGTTGCACATCTCCTTTTCCTTGTTGGTGGACGGATTGGTAAGGATAGGCTTTCAATGCTTTTTTAATATCCTGTTCCGTCAGGTATTTCTTGTTGGTAGCGGTGTTGTATTCTTGCAGACAGATAATATCGGCGTTACTATCTACAAGATAAGACAATACCGGGTTTTTTCCATCTTTCTTCTCCAAATTGTTGAAACTCATTACGTTGTAGGATAGGATTTTGATGCTTCCTTCCGGTATGGTTTTTGTGGTGGAGTTAAAAGGAATATAAGTTCGTATCTGCGGAATACAAATCAGAAAACCGATGGCAGGCAAGAGCGCATAGCGGTAATTGACAAATGCCCAGAAGCCGATAAAAATCAGATTAATCGTCAGGAATATCGGAAATGCAAGTCCCAAGCTGGAAGCAAGTGGATTTATTTTCGGGTTAAGGTAAGGGCTATAAGCGCTTAATATCAACGTTCCCACGAAGAGAGCGTTGACAGCAAGTATCAGATATGCGACAAATTTGCCAATATGTTCCATTCCTTTATCT
>DXOJ01000509.1:3387-4816 GCA_019412865.1 Bacteroides sp.
ATCTTTTGCTTGCGTCGAACAAGCTTTTCTTTTCTTCAGTTGTCAGACTGTCGTAACCGGATTTCTTTAGTTTTTCCAAAATACGGTCCACTTCATCAGACTGTGCTTTTTTGTGGGCATTGTAATCATAATCCTTCTCGCGACCGGTGGCACTGTTTCCATAGTGTACCTTCATTTTCGGTTTCCGTTTCCATGTTTTCTTTTGAAACAAGGAGGTGAAACCATCCAGAATCCAGTTGATCCAGGAAGTCAAATCAGTTCCTTTACTTAGGCTGGCGGCAAACCAAAGTCCTGCAAGAGCACCGCCCAGGTGGGCGATATGTCCTCCGGCATTACTTGAGGTGATGGATAATACATCGATTCCGATAACAACCAGTGCCAGATATTTGAGACGGATAGCACCGAAAAGAAAAAGTTGCACCCTGTAATTTGGTTCACGATAAGCCGTAGCAGCTACGATGGCTAATACGGAAGCTGATGCTCCTACCAATGTTGCACCCGCCACTTGCGAACTGAATAAAGGAAATACATTGTAGGCAACCATATACAGTAAACCTCCACAGATACCTCCTAATACATATAGTCCTCTTAAATGCTTGGCCGAGAAAAAGTAGAGAAACAAACTTCCGAACCAATACAGCCAAAGCATATTGAATAGAATATGCAGGATACCGGCATGCATAAACATATAAGTAAATAACGACCACGGCTGATGAATAAATCCGATAAAGGATGCCGGCAGGGCAAATATACCGAATATATCGGGGGTACTTACTTCAAACAGTCGCAAGAAAACGTTAATCAACGTGCCGATCAGAAAGATGCCTACGTTGATATAAATCAGTTGGATGAAAATATTTCCTCTTCTGAATGTCTCCTTTAAATCAGCTATAATATGTCCCATTGTTATTGCTTTTTTTTCTCCAATACAAAATCAGGATCAATCCAAATAACATTCCTCCCAGGTGAGCAAAGTGAGCGACATTGTCTCCGGCGCTATTGGCAAGTCCTGACCATAATTCAATCGCGGCGTATCCTATAACGAAGAACTTCGCTTTGATAGGAAATGGCAGCGGGAAGATAAACAACCGGTTATTGGGAAATAACATACCGAATGCCAGCAATATGGCGTAAACGGCTCCCGAAGCACCTACGGTGGTCATCATGTTCAGATACTCTTCCATTGGGATAACACCTGTACCTATATTCACTTGTGCGTAGTGGCTAAGTTCCGTTACATATTGAATATACTGTACCCCTTCCTGGATAAGTCCCGCACCGATACCGCAGAGAATATAGTAAAAGAGGAAACGTTTGGGTCCCCAGGTTTGTTCGAGAATCGGTCCGAACATAAAAACGGCAAACATATTAAAGAAAATGTGGCTGAATCCGCCATGCATGAACATATAAGTGATAAGCTGTGCCGGAT
>DXOJ01000051.1 GCA_019412865.1 Bacteroides sp.
GTGCATGGGTGTACTGCTGCTGTTTGCCTTGCCGTTGCACGCACAGAATCAAACGGTCACGGGAGTTGTCGTAGACGCCAGTGGCGATCCCGTCATAGGGGCTTCCATTCAAGTGGTGAATGGAACGAACGGTACGATTACAAACATCGATGGAAAGTTCAGTATAAAGGTTGCTCCGAAGAGCAAGCTGAAGGTTTCGTTTATCGGATATACTTCGCAGGTTATTTCCAATCTCAATAATCCGAAGATTATACTGGCGGAAGACCAGTTGAAACTGGACGAGGTTGTGGTGTTGGGAGACTATGGTTCGCAGAAATTGCGTAATGCTACGGGTGCCATTGAAACTATTTCGTCGGAAGAGCTGAAGGATATGTCGGTTGGTAGTCTGGGAGATGCGCTGATTGGTAAGTTCAACGGTCTGCATGTTTCCGCGAGTGGGGGACGGCCGGGAAGTACGCCTAGCCTGCAGATTCGCCAAAGTGATGTTAACACGGGGCTGACTCCGAGTGGTGATTTGGGTGGCGATGCCAGTCCTAAACCGTTGTATGTCATTGACGGCTTTATCTCGGATGAGAGTGCTTTCAACAATTTGGATGTAAATGAGGTGGAGAGCGTGACTGTCTTGAAAGATGCAGCAGCAGCTGTTTATGGAGCGCGTGCCGCTTACGGTGTAGTGTTGGTGAAGACAAGGCAAGGCAAGGCAGGCACGCCTAAGATTTCCTACTCGGGACAGTTTGGCTATACGGATGCTCTGAAATTGCCAGAGATGCTGAATGCCTATGATTATGGGCGCATTTACAATGCTGCCCGCGCAGCTAATACGTCGACGAAGGACCAAGAGTCGGACGACTTGCGGTTGCAACTTTTCCAGGCGGATGAGTTGGAGGCGATGAAGAACATCAATTATAATTTGTTGGATAAGGAATGGAGTGCGGCATTGACGCAGCGTCATGGTGTGAATATCAGTGGCGGTACGGAGAAAGCCACTTATTTTGGTGGTGTTTCTTATTATCAGCAAGAGGGTAATATCGGTCGTCTGGATTATAATCGCTGGAATTACCGTGCGGGGGTGAACGCCAATATCTCTAAATGGATGAAGGCTTCTTTGCAGGTCTCCGGTAATTACGGTGAGACGAATAAGCCCAAGAACGTGAAGGGCGGTGGCTCCGACGGTGATTTTGAATCGTTGATGACGCATGTGCCTTATGTGCCTGATGAGGTGAATGGTTACTATATTTTCCATTCGGGGATGGAGAACATCACCAATCCGAGTGACCAGCAGAAGTATAATTTCGCAGCAGTGCAGAATGCTTCGGACAATGTAGAAACCCAGAACCAAAATTTCTCGATGAATGCTGCTTTGGAATATGATTTTGGATGGAGCAAGTACTTGCGGGGATTGAAGATTAAAGCTTCCTATTCAAAAAACATCAGTACGGGAAAAACGAACAGCATCGGTACTAAGATGGATGTATACCGGCTCATGACACGCGGTGGAAGTGGCGGTCACCTTTATACGGGGGATGACGTGGTATATGATGCCACTACGTTGGGGCTTTATGAGTTGAACAATGGTAATACGCTGTCTCGTAGCATGAACCGTGCGGACAGCTATCAGATGAACTTGACGGTGAGTTATGCCCGCCAGTTCGGCAAGCATTACGTGAGTGGCCTGTTTTCCATCGAGAGGGCGGAGTCGGAGATGGAAGATTTGGCGGGTAGCCTTACAGACCCGTTGCCGTTTACGGACGGGCAGTCCAATTCTGTAGATACGAATGCTGACGGTTTTGCGCAGACGACGACTTTCGGGCGTACCGAGTCGGGGATGCTTTCTTACGTGGGACGTTTGAATTACTCGTATGATGACAAGTATTTGTTTGAGTTCATGCTCCGTTCGGATGCTTCCGCCAAGTTCGCACCCTCGAATTATTGGGGATTGTTCCCGTCTTGGTCTGCCGGTTGGGTGATTTCGGACGAAAGTTGGTTTGATAAGGAAAAGACGAAAATAGACTTCCTGAAGATACGCGGATCGTTCGGTATCTTGGGTAAGGACAACGTGAAAGCTTGGCTTTGGACACAGCTTTACGGACGTAACGCAGATAAGGGACCGATTTTCGGCACCAGTTCGAGCACAGGCACCAGTTCTACCATCCGTATGCCGAAACAGGGCGTGAACCCTGACGTGCATTGGGACAAGACGTATAAGACGAATTTCGGTATCGACATGTCTTTCCTGAAGAGCCGTTTGAGCGCAAATTTGGATTTCTATTATGACATGGGACGTGAGATGTTCGCTTCTCATCAGGGCACTTCTTATTATCCCAATACGGTGGGAATACAACCTGCTCCCGAGAATTTCGGTGAAATCGACACGTATGGCGTGGAACTTTCGCTGGGCTGGAAGGACAAGATTGGAAAGGATATGTCTTATTGGGTGAAACTTTCTACGGGCTATAGCGACAACAAGATCCGGGAAACCGGTTGGAAAGCCGCTTACGACTTTGACAAACTGGTGAAGGACGAACGTGCCGACAGGGGACTCTGGGGATATGAATGTCTGGGCATGTTCCGCAGTTATCAGGAGATTCAGGAATACTTCGACAAATATCACATCACGAAGTATCTGAATAATACGATTGAAAATGTACATCCGGGTATGCTGATTTATAAAAACGTGCGCGGACAGTATGACGAGTCGACTGGTACATTCGGACCTGCGGACGGAGTGGTGGATGCCCAGGATTATATCGAAATTTCCCACCGTTCGAGCAACCCTTACGGAGCTACGATGAACTTAGGATTCTCTTGGAAAGATTTCTCCATCAGCGCACAGTTCACCGCCAGCTGGGGAGCATACGCCTTGGTTTCTTCCTCAATGACGAAGGAGAGCTACTCCGAATATAGCAACGTGTCCGCCATGTGGAAAGACATGTTTGTGTATCAAGACATCTACGATGCCAACAATGTGGTGACTGTGGCGCAGAACCGCAATGCCAAATATCCTAATATCCGCTATAGTGGTGTGAATGGTGCTCCTTCCACTTTCTGGAAAGTGAGTGCCGCCACGATGGATCTTCGCAACGTGACAGTGGCTTACGATTTGCCCAAAGAGTGGTTGCGTCTGATAGGAATCAGCAGTGCACGCCTCAATCTCACGTGCCAGAATGCACTTCAGTTCCTCAACCCTTATCCCGAACACGCGTGGGCATCATGGGCTGGAAGCTACGGGTATTATCCCAATCTGCGTAAGTTCACGCTGGGTGTCAATGTTTCATTCTAATAAAACCGATAGTAATGATGAAAAAGATGAATAAATATATTTCTGTCGCACTTATAGCGGTCACAGCAGGGCTGGCGACCGGATGCAGCGACGAGTTTCTGCAAGACAAAAAACTGTATGGCAGTTTCAACGGGACAACTATTTATGAGAATTACGTGTCTGCGGATAACCGTGTTGGGTATTTGTATGCTTGTATGCTTCCCAATGCGACTGGAGGTTCCGACCAGATGACCGACATGCCGAGCACCGGAAGCAGCGACCAGTATTCTACCTGCACGGAAGAATACGGAGGTCTTTCCGACTTGAAAAACCCCCTCGTGGAGTTGGACTATGAGAATACGACGGACTATTTCAACATCGACAACAACTATTCTCCTTACGTGCGTATCCGCGAGTGTAACGATGTGATAGAAGGTGTGTCGGGCAGCGAAAGCCTGACCGAAAACGAGAAGCACCTGTTGCTCGGACAAGCCTATTTCTTCCGTGCGTGGCGTTATTATCTGCTAGTAAAGATGTACGGTGGTGTGCCTATCGTAGACAAGGTGCAGAATCCGATTATCGGTGACAGTGAAGGACGCCACTTGGTTGTGCCGCGTTCTACCACGAAGGCTTGCGTGGACTTTATCTGTAAAGACTTGCAGACGGCTGCGGACTATCTGCCCGCGCGTTGGGACTCGAACGAGAAGAATTTCGGACGCATCACTTCCGGTGCGGCACTGGCTTTAAAGGGACGTGTGGAATTGCTCTACGCCAGCCCTTTATTCAACCGCACGAATAATGTGGCACGCTGGGAAACAGCTTATCAGACCAACAAGGAAGCCATCAACCGGCTGAAGTCGGGTAATTTCGGATTGGCATACGAAAGCAATCCAGGAGTAAACGCTACCGGATGGGCGAAGATGTTTTCCGACTATAACGGTTCGGATAGAAGTGTGTCGGAAGCCGTACTGGTGACGCTGTACAATAACGTTTCTCCTGTAGACCACCTCAACCCGGAAAAGTGGAACGGATGGGAACAGGCCATTCGCCCTGCCAATGCAGGCGGCAGTGGCGGAAAAACGCCGACAGCCGAAATGGTGGATCTTTTCCCGATGGCGGACGGAAAACGACCGACCGACCCAAACGGGACGTACACGTATAATCCGGAATTGTTCTTCCTCAACCGCGATCCGCGTTTCTATCGCACGTTCGCTTTCCCGGGCGTGGAATGGCAGTTCAGTAGCGGTGACTTGGCAGATTTCGGAGCCAAGGGGCAACTGGCTTACGGCATCAACGGATATACCACGGGCAGCGGCTACAAATTGTGGAATTACTGCTGGTATGAAACGATGGACAACCGCATCAGCGAAACGAAGTCGGGCTATGCGGCCGATTGTCTGGGTACCAAGAACTCTGGCATTTATCTTCGCAAGCGTACCGATGATTTGAAAGTCAATTCGAGTCCGCTTTACATCTTCGAGAAGACGGCAGGCAACGGATTCAGGCAATCAGCCGCTCCTTATATGGAAATTCGTTTTGCGGAAGTGCTGCTCAATTATGCGGAAGCCGCTTGCGGTGCCAACCATCTGGACGAGGCATATACGGCCTTGACGCAGATTCGCGGACGGGTGGGTTACACGGCCGAGAAGAACTTCGGACTAGACCCCACCATTGCGAATGACCAAGCCCGCCTGTTTGAAGCCATCCTCTACGAACGCCAGATAGAACTCGCTTACGAGGGAAAACGCTTCGAAGATGTTCGCCGCTGGATGCTGTTCGACGGTGGAGTGGGACAGGAAACGCTGAAAAGCTCTTGGAAATTGGAGGGATTCGGAGGAAACACGTGTTCCTATTTAGGAGTTACGGCTCTCAACGGGCAGACGTGCCACCGCATCGAAGTCTATGCGAAGAATTTTCTGGCAGCCAAGGCAAACAACGTCTATAATGAGGACAAGATTATCAAGACGCAGTATGACGAACTTTGGAACCAGCGTCCGGCAGCCTTGAACCTCACCGAAGTCATGACCGTGGACGAGTCGGGCGAAGACCCTGTTTATGCAAATACCCGTGTGAAGGCGTTGGCCGACTTCTATCAGGAGAACTTCAAACGCAAGAATCTGAATACGGACACCAACGACGAGACGGTCATCCCTACTTACAAAATTCATTGCTATATCTTCGGATTTAAGAAAAACGCCATGCAGAATAATGTATCGCTGGAGCAGAACATCGGCTGGGGCGACTATTGGAAAGGCGGAGCCGACGGAACATTCGACCCGTTGGCTGAATAGGAGATAAGATTTCTCGTTTTTTAAATTTAAAGTTTAATAT
>DXOJ01000510.1:0-742 GCA_019412865.1 Bacteroides sp.
ATCTTTAATCCAGAAAGCGTTTGGTTAGCCCATCATATTCGTCAATCCGGCGATCACGAAGGAAAGGCCACCAACGGCGAACGTTTTCCGAACGTTCCATATCTATTTCCACTACCATGTTTTCCGGGTGATCGTTTCCGGCTTGTGCCAGAAATTCCCCTTGTGGTCCCGCTACAAAACTGTTTCCCCAGAATAAGATACCGTTTGTCTGTCCGGATGGATCAGGCTCGTGTCCTACACGGTTGACGGAGATAACAGGAAGTCCATTGGCAACGGCATGAGCGCGTTGTGAAATAATCCAGGCATTGAGTTGACGGGCTTTTTCATCGTCCGTATCGCTGCTTTCCCAGCCAATGGCGGTAGGATAAATTAAAAGTTCTGCACCTTTCAGTGCCATCAGACGGGCAGCTTCCGGATACCATTGATCCCAGCATACTAATACGCCCAGTTTTCCTAAAGAAGTTTGAATCGGTTCAAAACCGATGTCTCCCGGAGTGAAATAGAACTTTTCGTAGTAAGCCGGATCATCGGGAATATGCATTTTCCGGTATTTTCCTGCAATGCTTCCGTCTCGGTCGAATACGACAGCGGTGTTATGATAAAGTCCGGGAGCACGTTTCTCAAAAAGAGAGGTGACAAGGACTACTTCATTAGCTGCTGCCAACTCGGAATAAAAGCCTGTGGAAGGCCCGGGAATTGGTTCGGCAAGATCAAACAGGTTAGTGTTTTCTGTCTGGCAGAA
>DXOJ01000510.1:752-2607 GCA_019412865.1 Bacteroides sp.
TGCAACTCCTGGAGCACAATCAGTTGTGCACCGTGAGCGGCACAAGCCTCGATACTCTTTGCGAGGTTCATCAGATTGGCTTTAATATCTGCGGTATTGGATTGTTGGATGATTCCGACTTTTATCTTTCTCATGATGAATAATTAGTGGGTTGATTCATTCATTATTTTATAATTCCTTTATATCTCCTTTGTAATTCCTTTATGACTCCTTTATAACACCCAGCGGATATTGCATGGTGATGCAGTGTAGGGAACCGTGCTGTTTAATCAGGGCACGGCAGTCTATTCCAATTATTTGATGGCTTGGAAAGGCTTGCTGCAATACTTCTCCTGCTTTTTTGTCATTCGCCGGCTGATTGTATGTCGGGTAGAGAATAACGTCGTTCATAATCAGGAAATTGGCGTAAGTTGCAGGCAGGCGTTCGCCGTCTTCTTCTATCTTGTCTGCCATGGGTAAGGCCAATAGGCGATAGGGCTCTCCTGCTAAGGTGCGGAATGTTTTCAGCTGTTCTTCCATTGCGAGCAGTGCTTCGTAATGTTCGTCTTCTTTGTTTTCGCATTTCACGTAAGCGATGGTGTCGGTAGAACAGAAGCGTGCCAAAGTGTCGATGTGGCTGTCGGTATCATCACCGGCCAGATAACCGTGATCTAACCAAAGCACCTTTTGCAGGTGGAAGGTTGATTTTAGGTATTCTTCTATCTCTACTTGGTTCAGTCGTCCGTTTCGTTGGGGAGAGAGCAGACATTTGGAAGTGGTAAGCAATGTACCCATTCCGTCGCTTTCGATAGAACCTCCTTCGAGTACGAAGTCGAGGTGGTCTATATACTGGCCTTTCAAGGCTCCGGCTTCTACGGCATGTTTAGTAATTTGATTATCCAGTTCGGAAGCAAATTTCAGTCCCCAGCCGTTGAAGGTGAAGTCGAGCAGGGAAGGGGTGCCGGTATCTATCATTGTAATGGCTCCGTGGTCGCGGGCCCATGTGTCATTGGTGGCACATTCCAGAAAGCGGACGTTATTCATATTGACAGTAGCAGCTATCTGCTTTTTCACTTCTTCCGGTTCGGGAGTGACGATCAATAATAATTCACGCTTCGCTATTTCTCTGGCAATATTGATAAAACACTCTTGCACTTCCGCCAGCATGTAGGCCCAATCTGTATCGGCATGTGGCCATGTTAACTGTATACCGCTCTGCATGTGCCATTCGGCAGGCAAATGAGGTGCTCTCATTTCTACCTGCACAGTCATATTTTTGCCGAAGTTCAACTGCAAATCTTTCTCCGAGCCGCTTGGGCTGGGGAGTCCAACCATGATTCCCATTAGACTATATATATTTAGTTATTTATAAAATCAGTTTATTGTCTGCATCTAAAATCTGTTTGTTTTCTGCATCAATGTGACTGTTATACATTGGTTTCCTGCTTCGGTTTCCGGTCAAAGAACGGATTCTTGGAGGATGCGCTTACGGGGATTGCCATTACCATCTTGCAGTCTTTCAGCCAGTTCAGGCGTTGTGCTGCCAATCCGGCGGAGAACATGACGCGTGTGTCTACGCGTAAATCGGCTGCCGTGGCGCACGCGGAACCTATTGCGATACCTACATCTATGCTGTTCAATGCGCAGGGAACTCCATCAGTACGTCCGGCACAGGTGGTAAATCCGCAATGGCCGCAATTCAAGCCCTGTGTCTGCTCGCGCGTTCCTATTAATACAACACATTCGGCACTTAGGATGTTGTCGGCATCACGAAGGAAGAATTTCATTCCGTGTTCTTCTACCATAGCTATCATAGTGTCCGATAATTGCTTAATCTCTTCATCAGTGATTAGGGCCACTTCAATAATATCGATTC
>DXOJ01000510.1:2617-3844 GCA_019412865.1 Bacteroides sp.
CGTGCAGCCGTCATCATCTGGCGGGCTACCTGCAATATATGCTCGTGACGAGTGTCTCTTTCATTCAGCATCATAACTTTCTTGAATTAATTAGTAAGGCAAAGATAAATGAAAATTGGCAAAATCACACTAGATGATGAAATAAATAGGAGTATTGGCGATGTTATTAGTCATGGATTTAGTAGTGTTGTTAGTGATAAACTTAGCACTGTTATTATTAGTGGTGAATTTGGGACTGTTGTTAGTCGTGAATCTGTTTCTGCTATTATATGAATTAAAGGACTTGTTGTATAGATAGATGTAAGTACTGATGTTGATAATAATGATGGAGCTAATAGTGGTGTTGTTGATAGAACTTAGAATTCTGCCGTATTTTCTTGTTTTTGTAATCATTTACGCTTAAAATGAGTTATAACACATTGGTATATAGTGAATTAAAATAAATATTGCACTATCATTTTGAATTGACATATATAGTGCTATTTTTGTCAAGAAGTCAATTGAGTGACTTCTTGATATAACTATTAATTTAAATATTTATTATTATGGCTATACGCTATAGAAAGAAAAAAATCGTGCTGAACTTTGATAAGGAGAACAAGCAAGAGAAGTACGTTGCTGCTAATGTTCTTATTGGTAGTATTAGTTATGAAAAACTATGTAATGAAGTAAACCAGAGAACTGGTATACATCGTGCCATGGTAGATGTCATACTAAAAGGTGCAGAAGATACCATGATTACTTTCTTGGAAGAAGGTTTCTCTGTGAGGTTTGGTGAGTTCGGTTCATTTCGCCCTGCTATTAATGCTGCGAGCAAGGATAAAGAGGAGGATGTAAATGCTGCTACTATTATTCGAAGAAAAATTGTATTTACTCCTGGACCCAAATTCAAAGTAATGCTTGGTAATGCAAGTATTGAATTGTTCTCAGATAGAGAAGTAAGTGCAAGTGCTGGTGATGAAGATGAAACCGGAGGTGAAAAACCAGATGGAGGTGGAGGTTCTGGTGGCGAAGCACCCGATCCAGCAGCGTAGTTTTTATTCTAATCTTTATGAAACAGGGAAAGTCAATAAACTTTCCCTGTTTTTTTGCAATTTTGCATATTCTATGCAAAATTGCCGTTGGCTGACGAACAATTTCCCATTAGGCAATGACGATTTCGCCGTTGCCTAATGGGAAATTGTTTTATAATCAATGGGTGTTGAAGATAATTGCCTATATAAATAC
>DXOJ01000511.1:0-7356 GCA_019412865.1 Bacteroides sp.
ATCATAAGATGCATCCTTAAGACAAGCATGCTTCAGATCTTTTTCGCTAAGAATAGCATGCTTAACAGGAACTTTCCAGTCAATCCCTAAACTCTTATCTTTGATATTTATGCCGGCATCGGCTTCCGGATGATAGAAGTTATCACACTTATATTGAAAGATAGCTATCTCACTCAGCACTGCGAACCCATGGGCAAACCCACGAGGAACAAAGAACTGACGATGGTTTTCTTCCGTAAGTTCTACCGCTACATGTTGACCGAAGGTGGAACTGCCATGTCGAATATCCACTGCAACGTCAAGAACCGCGCCTTTCACACATCGTACTAGTTTACTTTGGGTATATGGCATCTTTTGGTAATGTAATCCACGCATCACACCGTAGGAGGACATGGATTCATTATCTTGTACAAAGTGAATATCCATACCTGTTTTTTCCGCAAATTCGTTAGCATTGAAACTTTCGAAGAAATAGCCGCGTTCGTCTTGATAGACTTTAGGTTCTATGATTACTAAGCCTTCAATAGTAGTTTTAATTATATTCATCATTTAACATTAATTATGGACATAATGTCCGGACTTAATTTCTAATTTGTTCAACTCAGCCAACTGTTGCAGCCTTTCATATTGTTTGTAGGCTACCGTCTTATCACTCTTCGGAAAGTGCACCAACAACCGAGTATTCGGTATCAGACTATCACCTGTAAAGAGCCATCTATCCAGCAAATAGCTAAGACAACTCCAGTCGTGACCAGGAGTGCTAAGTACCTGCATCGCTACTCCGTCAAAGAGAGGTAAACTTGCATTTTCATCTATGATAGCAACATTATCAAACCGATAAATGAAATGCGGTATCTCAATCTGATAACGAGACATATTATACTTGGGAGAATATAGACCTTCCTTACCGTGTTCAGAGGTATATATTGTGCTTTGCGGAAAAGCTGACACCACTTCATTCAGACCATAAATGTGATCAAAATGTGTATGAGTGAGAAATATACCTCGTAATGTAAGTTCGTATTTATGGACATAATTTATTATCGGTTGCACATCACCACAATCTACGATATATAAATCTTGACTATTATCTGAATGAATCAAATATGTCATAGAGTTAAATACGGAATTGACAATGCTATCCAAATATATCATATTACCGATGGAATCCGTGTAAACGTATCTATTAAATTGTATCCATCCCAAGTAAGCGCAAAAACAGTCGTCTCTCCGATGGGCACAACACGATCCAGTCCCTTCAGACGATTGCGGCGAATGAAATCAATGAGTTCGTTCTTTTCAAATCCGTAATACCCCAGTGTCTGGTACTTGGTGGTGACGATCGGAGCAATCTCATCCAACGATCGAACAGTGTATTCTGAGAAATAGCCACATGTACAGCGGAAGTCTTCAATATTCTTCGGCAGTTCCACTAATTCGGAACGTACCGCCACATTGTCGGGCATCTTCTCATACTTAACATCCATGTATGCAGCCTGACGATAGAATGCAGTTATTTTGTCCACACTCACCACAGCTTGTAGTCGATATTTATGCTCAGCATGCTCATGAACAGCATTCCAAAAGCGATCCTTGGCCGCTTCCAAGTGCTCATCTTGCAACCAAAAAATAGTATGGGGAGCTGAACAGGCATTTTGATCAAACAAATAGGTATCGTTATAAAAGGCCTCCGCCAACTTTTTCATATCGGCATCACAGGTTGCCATTATGGCTTTTGGACGGATGGCTGCAATGGAATATCGGTCAGCGAAGCAGACATCAAAGCTACGTGCCGGTAGTACATTTTGACGCAGGGTGGCAATGGTCGTATCCCCCCCCCAAATGACACGAACGTCACAAAGAGAAGAAAAATAAGCATTAGCATCACTTGTATGGTCATATCGAACCAGAACAATGCGTGAAGCAATATCATCATACTTTCCGCACTCTATCAATTCATGTAAATGATCAATAATCAAGTCAACCTGTGTAAACTGTTTGCCGCTGACACGAACCACATTTGCATTACCTGCTAACAGACCGGCCACCAATGAATAACCAAAATTGATAGGTACATTACTGGGAGCAATGTGGAACAGTATGCCACGACCCAATCTCAGTTTATCCTGCATATACCGTTCTTTCAGTGCTATCAGATTTGCCCTTCGACAGAAAAACGCAAAAGTAATGACATCCGGAAACATACGACTTCGATGATCTTTCAGTAAGACTGAAGATAAAGCATTCAGAAACTCTATCACACCGTCCGAGAATGGTTCATCGGGGTGATATTGCGTAAACTTCTCCCAATCAATCTCTTGTGGGAAAAGCAAGATATAATCAGAACTTTGTTGCATAGGTATCACTACATCCACGGATTTCCGCATTTTTAATTCGACCTTCAATCTTGAAATACTTGCCTTTCAGACCACAAGGACAATCGTCTTCACCCAATATCATACCTTCATCTTCAGTCAAAAGCACATGTCCGGGATAGCTACCGGGCAATACGCTCACCACTTCAATCAGACCTTGTTCACCTACAGCGGCTAATGAAAAATCTTTCGGGCGGCGAATCAACACATCACTGAAAACAGAAGCATGCAAATAACCGCATTGGCACTCCATATACACACAACCGGTCTGCTCAACCATCCCGTAATAGTCATGTATATTCTCCGGCAAAATGCCACAAACTTCATTCAGACGTTTCTTATATTCTATTGGAGAAACTTTCTCATTGACCAGTTTTTTCCAACCACCACCATGAATAAGCACACCTTTGGAAAGGTTGGGTAAGTAACCGGTTTCGATAAGTTTTTTGTAAAAATGCTGCCAAATCATAAAAGTAAAACCAAACATAAAGATCGTTTCATCCTTATGTTCTTCGAGGAAGTTCTTCATGCCTTCGATGTCCAATTCCATATTTTCATCCAGTGCATACTGACGTTTACTTCCGAACATGGAAAAACCTAAAATACCGGCTCCACGGGCAGAAAACATACTTCTATTCTTGACAACAGCTGATGTATCCAGTATCAGCATGGGCACACGCTTGGTGCCAATGAAGTGACTGACGATTTTTGTCAAACATTTCTGCTGGGCACTACTTGTTTCACGATCCAGAAAGATACGCGACACCTGCTGACCTGTAGTTCCCGATGATGTCATAGTCTTTACAATTTCATCTTTCTCACAACTGCGAAGTTCAAACTCCTTAAATAGACGAACAGGAAGGAATGGGAGCTTTTCGTAACCGGGAAGATTATCCATGTCCAGTTCCATTGCATCCATCATTCTACGATATGGCAGACATTGCTCATAATGTTTGCGTGTCAGTTCATGCAGACGATTATTGAGTAATTCGCGCTTTTGGTCTTTACTTAATGAATACGGGGATATTTCCAATATTTCGTTTATTTCCATACTCAAATCATTTTTTGAAGTTCAGGGTATTGTATCTTACCTGATGTGTATTTGGGAATTTCCGCAATCACTTGAATAGCAAATGCGCGGGGATTGAATCCGGTCTTCTCCACTAGTAAATTCTTGATTTGATCTTCTAGTCCTTCTTCAGTCACAAACACTGTTATCTTATCATCCACACCTACACATGCGCAATTTGAAGTAACTGCTTTTACGAGTTGTTCCGTAGCATCTAAATTACAACGATTACCCCAGACTTTTACAAATCGTTTCATACGTCCGGTGATATAGTAATAGCCATCTGCATCTTTGCGAGCAATATCACCTGTATGCAATATTCCATGATTCTCATCACCTTTAGACAGATCTTCACGACATTCTGCATATCCCATTGAGACATTAGCTCCCTTATAAACCAACTCACCGTCAATATCCGTGTCTAGTATTTCATTACCTGACGCATCTGCCAATGAGAATTCACCACCCGGAATGGCAATGCCGATACTACTAGCTTTCTCTAATGCTCTTTCCCAAGGAAGATAACTCATTCTGGCAGTAGCTTCAGTCTGTCCGTACATTACAATAAATTGTTTGTCGCTCTGCTTAGCAAAATCTACAAACTCCTTCACAAAAGTGGCGTTCAACTTCCCACCAGCCTGCGTCATGGTCTTAAGATCCGGCAGTTCCATACGAAAGAAACGTAATCTGCGTAACATCTCGTAAGTATAAGGAACACCAGCTATAGATGTAGCTTTCTGCTCTTTGATGAACGACCAGAACTCTTTTTGAATAACAGATTTATCAGTTAATAAAAGGGTGGCACCTTTAATCAAGTGACTGTTGATTACCGAAACGCCAAAACTATAATACATTGGAAGTGTTGTTACGGGACGTTCATTTTTATCAATTTGAAGATACTCGGCTATAGATTCAGCATTACTTTCCAGATTTTTTAATGACAGACGAACTAGCTTTGGTGATCCAGTACTTCCAGAAGTGGTCAGACAAAGTATAAGGTCCGGATTTAAAATCTTCTCTTCAGTGGTAAAGTCATGATCATAAGTTATCTGCTGGAGTGAGAAGTCACCATATTCATAAAGTGTCTTTCCACCTATTTCACATTTGCGATGTGTAGGCATCCAAAGGTATTCGGGATGATAAATAGTAATAAGCTGTTGTATTAATTCCAGCTCTTTACTTCCATCAAGTAATACAGCAGGAATCTTTTTCATTATACATGCCATATATCCCACTAAAGACCCCAGTTGATTTTCGCACAAAAAGAAAATAAGTCCCTTTACAGGTATATGCTCATGAAAATCCTCTACTTTTGTATAAAGTTCAGCATAAGTAAGTTTTTCACCACGGTCAGTAATGACGGCTATTTTTGCCGAATATTGCTGTAGATTAAACATCGTTATCAAATATCAGCCAGTTTATTTTGTATTTTCTCTGCTATATGTTGGGCATCAAGACCAGTTTGTGCAAGCATGTATTTATAAGAACCAGCATGTGGGAAATCAGTCAGACCAAGTAGGAGCATCTGTGGTATTTTCTTGCCACTCTGTACTAAAGTTTCTGCAACAGCAGCACCAAGTCCACCTGATACAAATCCTTCTTCACAGGTTACTACCAATTTACAGTCATGGCAATATTTAGCAAGCACATTTGTATCAAGAGGCTTTATTGTATGCATATTTATTACCGTACATTCAATACCTTGTTCTGCCAACTTTTTCGCGGCTTGAAGTGACTGATACACCATTGTACCAGTAGAGACTATAGTAACATCGGCTCCTTCACACAGCGTTATAGCCTTACCTATTTCAAAATCATAATCGGATTTATACACCATAGGGTCATTAGCTTCACCACAAAGCCTCAAATATACAGGACCTTCAAAGTTAAGAAGGGCTTCTGTTGCTTTAACTACCTCAGTCGAATCGGCTGGCGATACTATAGTCATGTTAGGTATAGCACGCATCAAGCAAATATCATCAAGACCGTAGTGGGTATTACCCTGTTGCTGAACACCGAAACCAGCAGCCAAGCCAACAACTTTTATATTATGCTGCATATATCCGCAATGGATCTTCACTTGCTCATAGCTGCGTGTTGCAATGAATGCTGCAAAAGATGTAGCAAACACATTGTAGCCCTCACTGGCAAGTCCAGACGAAACTCCGATAAGATTCTGCTCGGCAATACCTACATTAAGAAACTTATCAGAATAAACCTTACTATATCGTTCCAAACCGGAAGAACGTGTAAAGTCTGCTGAAACCGCCATCAGATTATCAGCTATAGGAGCGAACTCGGTAAGCGCGGAACCGAAAGTACCTCGTTTGCCGAGCATAGACCAAGTACGAAGTTGTATTCTGTTATATTCCATAATTATCTGTTTATTTTAGTTCTTCCATTGCTTGTTTATATTGATCTTCGTTCATTGATGAATGATGCCATGAGTTGACACCCTCCATAAATGATACACCTTTCCCCTTGATTGTATGACCGACTATAACAAGAGGTTTACCATTTATTGGTCTATTCTCCAAAGCATTAATTATAGCTTCCGTGTCATTTCCATCAATCTCTACCACTTTACAGCCGATGGCTCCCAAAGTATCAGCAAAAGAAAAATTCATGATCTCAGACGTCATACCATCCTGCTGATATCCATTATGGTCAATGAACACGATAAGATTATCCAATTTATACTGAACTGCAGACACAAATGCCTCCAATGTACTTCCTTCGTTACACTCTCCGTCACCCACGACAACATATGTTTTATAATCAAGTTTTTTCTTTTTTGCGTTAAGAGCCTTCCCGACAGCGAAGGATAACCCCATACCAAGACTACCTGTAGAACACTCAATGCCCTTGTCCAATTGCTTAATAGGATGTGCAGGATACAATCCTCCGTCAGTCATGAAATTTTCATGATATTCCATTGTTGAGAAAAAACCACGAAGGCTAAGGACTGAATAAAGCGCAGTGTATGCATGCCCTTTACTCAACACAAAACGGTCACGCCCTTCTTTAAACGGATTAGAGGGGTCAATATTCATAACACCACCATACAACACAGCTAAAAAATCGGCAAGGGAAAGGGCTGGACCTATATGTACACCTACCTTACCTGTGCCATAAGATGACACGACTATTTCTCGCCGAAGTTCTTTGGCTAACTGTTTACAGTTATTTATTTTTTTTTGTTCCATTATTATTGCTCTAGTTTAAACCTCCATCAATGCGCACTACCTGTCCGGTAATAAACGAAGAATCATCCGAAGCCAGAAATAATGCAAGTTTAGCTATCTCTTCTGGTTGGGCAATACGTTTGAGCGCAGTACGCCTCATTATTTCCTCATTTGCTTCTGCTCCCATCTGCTCTTTCATACGGGTATCAGTCATACTGGGAGCAAGAGCATTCACCCGTATTCCATAAGGAGCCAGTTCCTGAGACAAAGTCTTTGTTAAATATATCATTGCAGCCTTGCTGCATCCATAACTTATGTATGCAGGATAAGCATCAATTCCTCCAACGCTTGCCATGTTGATAATTACACCTTCCCGTTGCCGCATCATTATTTTAGAAACACCCTGTATGAATTGCACATGGGCAAAAAAATTAACCTGAAAAATTTCGTGCAACTGTTTCATCGTTGTCATTTGTAATAAGCCTTTCGTTACCACACCTGCATTATTTATCATTATGTCAATACGCTGTTTACTCTTGAATATCTGTGTGATAGTACTTTTTATACTATCTTCATCCATCATATCGAAATAATACTTGGTAATCATCGTGCCATTCCTTTGGATTATTTCCTCACATAGCATGTCGAACTCTTCATTTTTCTGTCGCAAACAAGCAATAATATTGCACCCTTGTGCAGAAAAAGTCTCAAGCATAGCTTTACCAAT
>DXOJ01000511.1:7366-10229 GCA_019412865.1 Bacteroides sp.
TGTATAAGAGACAGCCTCTGTTACATCCTGTGATGAGGACAACTTTTCCTTTTATATCCATAATCAAATCTTTGGAGTTAATGCCTTGCGCTCTTCCGACTCTGAAAGAGTAAAAGTCATTTCACATGAACAAACTAGTTTGCCGTCAACCATAGCTCTTCCTTTACCTTTTGCTATACCATGACGGTATGACAACAGCTCTGTGTCAAGTACCATTTTGTCACCGGGACGAACTTTCTGAAACAGACGCAACTTATCACAAGAGAGGAGCAACACTTGCTTGCCTTTATTGCCTTCCAATGTCAATATACAAAGAGCACATACTTGCGTCAAAGCTTCTGCTTGCAGGAAACCGGGCATACAAGGATCACCAGGGAAGTGAATAGGGAAAAACCATTCGTTATGAGTCAAGTTCTTATACCCCTTACACCTCTGTCCCGGTATTACTTCATCAATCCTATCAAAAAACAAATAAGGATATCTGTCTGCTTGATACTCTAAAATCTGATTATAATCCAATGATTTTATTTCAACATCTTCCATTGTTTAATAATTCTCTGTTAATATGATACATTTTAAATATAATGAATAAAAATCATTATTTAGCATATTAGATTTTAGAATGTGATATCGTATTTCTGAAGAATCTCCATCCCCTTTTCGAAAGAAGAAAGGTCAACAATATCGTCTGTTTCCAGCATGATATCAAAAGTATCCTCCAAAGCTGCAACAAGAGTCATATGACCTACGCTATCCCAAAGTTCTACACCTTGATATTGAAGACCTTCACACTGTTCTGCTGTTATTTGCAGATTTTCCACGAAAACATTTGTATACTTTTCTAAAGTTGTCATATCGGATTATTTTAATAATTATTTTAATGTTAAACCTCCATCAAGGATTAAATTTGTACCAGTTATCCAACTGGAGGCGTCAGATAACAAATATATCATCGCCCATGCAATATCATATGGATCACCATAGCGTCCCAACGGATATTGTTTCATATCTTCCTTTAATTGCTCCTTTGTTACAGATCCACCCTCAAGAATACCTGTATTAACCATTGCCGGACAGATGGCATTTATACGAATACTTTTGGGAGCAAGTTCAAGAGCCGCAGTCTTTATATATGCACTTATCGCACCTTTACTGGCAGTATACATGGAATTACCGACAGATGTACATCCTAATCCTGCCATAGAACTAGTAAATACAATAGATGCACCCTTCTTTATTTTCTTCTTTTTTAGAAGTTTTTGGAAAAGGAGAACAGGGGCTATAGTATTTACTTGAAATATGGATTTCAAGTCTTCTTCCTTTACAAATTGAAGTAAAGACAACTTTGTAAAACCAGCGTTATTGACCAACCCATGAATTTCAGGTAAATTTGAAACCAATCCATCTATTGCCAATGTGTCAGCAAGATTACAAAGGATCATACAATGATCATCTCCTTCCAACTGTTCAAGAGTTTCCTTCAATCGTTCCTCATTACGGGCTGTAATGATTACCTTTGCGCCCATCCTTGAACATTCTATAGCCGTAGCACGCCCTATCCCGGATGAAGCACCCGTGACTAAAATAGTCTTACCTTCTAATGAAAACGGATTATACATTAACTTAATAAAATATTAATTCTGAACAAACTATTTTATTTGTCTGAAAATGAACACTTCCCCATGCTAGTCCCACACCGAAAGCACAACCAATAGAATCTAGTTTTCTAGTTGCAAAGTCTTTGCTACACTGTGTTATGATAGTGACAGGAATAGAAGCACAGCTCGTGTTACCAAAATCACGAAGGCTATAAGGTGTCTTTTCTGGAGCAAAATTTAGTTTCTTTCGAATTTTCTCGTTCATGTAGTGATTGGCTTGATGCAGAAAGAGATAATCCATCTGTTCAAGATTTAGTACATATTTTTCGGCTAGTCTTTTTACACTTTTCGGAGCAACAGACATTCCGAAAGCGAACACATTCATGCCATCCATAGTACAGTCAATATTACGACGTAATTGATTTGGACCATACTCTATGAATTCAAGGTCTTTCGCTGTAACGGCATTCCGACAACCACCAACAGGAGTATAAATAGATTTAAAGTCCTTGCCACGAGTGCCATGTTCAAACTCCAAGGTGGAAGCTATAGTGTCAAATTCTAAAGCAGTACATGAACCGGCATCACCAAAGAGTGGTCGCGTTTCCTTATCAAAAGGTGAATGGAGCAATGTCGAGGTATCACCACAAAGAAGCAGAGCTCTTTTCAAACAGCCTCCCATTATGAGGGAAGCAGCAGAGTTCAATCCTACCACCCACCCCGAACAACCATGCTTAATTTCAATAGAAAGGCAAGTCTCTGGCAATCCCAGTTCTTCTTGTATTATACAAGCTGTTGGCGGGACTACATAATCGGCTGATGATGAAACGAACACAATTACGTCTATCGTATCTTTTCCCCAACCTAAGTCCTCAAGCAATTTATTGGCAGCCTTAACACAAAGATCGCTAGCTGTAGTACCTGATTCAACCGTATGTTTGCGTTCTATGCCTGTCTGAGCTATCACACGAGAAGCCTCGCCCTCCTTAAAGACAGGAAGGTCAATGTTTTCTTCTACATGTGACGGTACACATGCTGAGATTCCCCGAATAGCTACATTAGGTATTGATATGAATGCCATAAGTTACTTTTTAGATTCTACTATAGCAAACAAATCCTCGATAGTATTGCAATTGCGAAGATCATTCCCGTTAATAACAACATCATATTCATCATCAATCATTGATATAATTGCAAGAGATGAAAGGGATGACCACTCATCAAGCTGCCTACACTCTGTTGTAGCTGTCTCTTATACACCTCTC
>DXOJ01000512.1 GCA_019412865.1 Bacteroides sp.
TGCAAAGTTAGCAAAATACATCTCTTTTAAAACGAGTTATTCAAGTTTTAATTAAATAATTTGTTTATTTTATGAATTACAGGAAGAAGGCCATATTAATGGTCGTGGCTCTCTTTTGCCTTAACATAGCAATACTAGCCCAGGCCGTTTCATTGAAAATGAATAATGTTTCAGTGAAAGAAGCAATGACGCAATTGAAGAATAAAAGCGGATATTCTTTCGTATATAAAGTGGGAGACCTGGATACCAGGAAGATTGTAAGTGTAAAGGCAAAACAATTGAATGAAGCTATCGATCAGATATTGTACGGGCAAGAAGTTGTTTATGAGGTAAAGGGCAAGAATATTATTGTCCAAAAAGGGCAAGCGCGGCAGAATACCTCTAAAGACACTAAAAAGCGTAAAGTCACAGGTACAGTGAGCGATGCCAACGGTGAACCGATCATCGGTGCTACCATCAAGGAAAAAGGAACAACCAACGGAACCGCATCTGATTTGGATGCTAAGTTCTCTCTGGAAGTGTCACCGGGAGCTGTATTGGAAGTCTCCTATATCGGTTATCAGACACAGGAAGTAAAGGTGGGCGACCGGGTATCTTTATCTGTTACCTTGGCTGAAAATCAGCAAATATTGGACGAGGTGGTAGTGGTGGGGTATGGTACAACCTCCCGTAAAAACCTGACTACTTCTATCGCTACCGTAAAAACAGAAAAAATATCCAAAGCGGCTACTAGCAATATCTCAGGAATGTTGCTGGGACGTGCTGCCGGTTTGCAGGCAACCGTTGCCAGTCCCCAGCCGGGAGGAGGTATTAATATCTCCATTCGTGGAGGTGGTACACCGATATATGTGGTGGATGGAGTAGTTATGCCTAGCGGCTCTTTTGAAGTCGGCACGGGGAGTACGTCACTTCCTTCTTCCGTCAATCGTGCCGGACTGGCCGGATTAAACCCTAATGATATTGAATCCATTGAAATCCTGAAGGATGCTTCTGCAGCAATTTATGGTATCGGAGCAGCGGATGGTGTTATTCTGGTGACAACCAAAAAAGGAAAAGAGGGAAAACCGACCATCGTGTATGAAGGAAGCTATTCCGTGCAAAAACATTATCCTTATCTGGATGTATTGAGCGGACCCGAACTGATGAACATGGTGAATGTATTCAGTAAAGAGAATTATTTATATGACAAAGGCCAGTATCCTTATGGAAACGCCGCTTATGACGATAAATGGACACCTATCTTTACACCGACACAAATAGCCAATGCCCCGACTACGGATTGGCTGGACAAGGTACTGAAAACAGGTGCAGTGACCAATCATAATCTGACGATTAGCGGTGGTTCGGAAAAGTTTAAATACTATCTGGGCGTTAACTACTATAAAGAAGACGCTACCGTTTATAATTCGGATATGGAGCGATACTCCCTGCGTACAAACATCACATCCCAGCTGACTAATTTCCTGAAACTGACAACAATTGTCAACTTGAATCAGAATAATTACACGAACTCTACTGTCGGCGGAGATGTCGGAAACTTAAGAGATCAGGGAGCCGGGGCACTTTTCGGAGCAATCTACTATCCCTCTTATCTTCCCGTGTACGATGCCGAAGGACAATATAATGTATTCAGCCGGACGCCTAATCCCGTTTCCATGCAAGATATTAATGACAAATCCGAGCAAAATGGTTACTACATGAACTTCTCACTGGATGTCGATATTATCAAGAATATGCTTTCAGCCAAAGTATTGTATGGCTTGAACAAGGAAAATACCTCTCGTGATTCTTACATTCCTTCTGATATTTACTACGCATTGCAACGTAAATCCAGAGGAAACTTAGGATATGGAAAAAGGCAGCAAAGCACTCTCGAAGGTACATTAACATTCCAACATAAATTTGGAGAGTTATTGGATATGAATTTGATGGCCGGTATGGGACGTTATCTTGATAGTGGTGATGGTTCGGATATATCTTATGAAAATGCCAATGACCATATACAGGGAAGTAGCGTAGGTATGGCAGACGGTCCTTTCTATCCGACTTCCTATAAATATAAGAATGAAAAGAGATCACAGTTTGTCAGAGGAAGTTTCGACTTATTCGGACGCTATGTAGTATCCGCTTCATTGCGTCGTGACGGTACGGATAAATTCTTTCCCAGTAAGAAATACGCCCTCTTTCCATCTGTTTCTCTTGCATGGAAGATGAACGAAGAATCATTTATAAAGAATATCTCCTGGATTAATATGTTGAAATTAAGAGCCAGTTACGGTGAGACAGGTAGCGATAACCTGGGTACAACACTATACGGTATTGTAACGACAACCCGCGAGGATGTTCAATTCAATAATAATTCGGTAACTTACATTCCCTACATATTGTCCGGCGCTAACTATGAAGATGTCACCTGGCAAAAGACAGTCATGAAAAATATCGGATTGGATTTTTCTATTTTTAGAGATCGAATCTGGGGTAGTGTAGATGTATTCCGTAACGACGTAACCCATTTGTTGGGAACAGCACCGACAGAATTATTGGGAATGCACGGAACACGTCCTATCAATGGAGGGCATTATAAACGTACCGGAGTAGATGTAAGTCTGAACTCATTGAATCTCCAGACACATGATTTTAAATGGACCTCTCAAATTACGATGTCCCATTACAATGCAGTATGGATCGAACGTATGCCTAACTATGATTATCAGAAATATCAGAAAAGGAAAAATGAACCGATGAATGCATTCTATTATTATAAAACGACCGGTATTATCGATGTGGATAAGAGTAATATGCCCGAATCGCAACGTTCATTGGGACCTGCCGCCTGTATGCCGGGTTATCCTATTGTCGAAGATAAAAACGGTGATGGAATCATTGATGTGAATGACTCTTACATGGATAACATGCTTCCTAAATTGTATTTTGGTTTTGGCAATACGTTTACATGGAAAAACTTTGATCTGGATATATTTATGTACGGACAATTAGGTGTAAAGAAATGGAATGACGCGTATAGTTATAGTGCAGATGCCGGAAATCTCTCCAGGGGAGTGGATGCGCACAATGTAGGTATCTATTCTTATAACATCTGGAATACCCAGACAAACACGAACGGACATTTCCCGGGTATTGCAATCAGTAAATCAGTGGCTTTACCCGAAAATCTGGGCTTTGATTATACAAGAGAAAATGCCTCTTATATACGTGTGAGAAACATTACACTGGGATATAACCTGGGTCCCAAAGAATTATCCGTATTTAAAGGGTATATTAGAGGAATACGTGTGTTTGTCGACTTTCAGAATCCTTTGACCTTTACCAAATACAAAGGATATGACCCTGAAATCAACACTTCCTCTTCGAATCTGACCGGAGGACAATATCCTCAAATGAGAGTTTATTCAATAGGTGCAAAATTAACCTTCTAAACTTCAAGCTATGAAATCTAACAAATTATGTCGTATGAAAAAGAAGTTCTTTTTACCGATGCTTGTTTCCTTGCAACTCTTATTCGGTAGTTGTGAGAATAATTTTGATCCTTATATTTACGGAGCTTTGTTGCAGGGAGAATATCCTTCCACAGAGCAAGAGTATGTTTCCTATATGATGGTTTGCTACCTGCCTTATACTACGGTTTGGACGTATGATATGGGTTCGGGTGGTTTGCAACATGGTATTCATATACAGTCTGGAGGAGCGGTGCGTATGTTTGATTCTGCTTCTGATATATGTGCGCCTGCTACCACAGTAGGTGCAGACTGGGAACGCCTTAGTAAAGGAGATTACAGTAATTGCTTTTATTACTGGCGTGGAAATGTAGACGACGGTGGTAACTTGAATCATTTCCCGAAAACAGCCCAGGTGACCCGTATGACTGAAGTGATTGGAACGTTGGAAAAAGCTCCCCTGACTGCTCTTACGGAAGAAAAGAAGAATAATTTACTTGGAGAAGCACGTTTGTGTCGTGGATTGATGATGTACTTCCTGTTGCATGTTTACGGTCCCGTACCGGTAATCCTGGATCCCGAAAAAGTAATTGATCCGGAAGCGTTGTCGAATACCGTGCGCCCTTCTTTGGATGAAATGACTCAATGGATTACGGATGATCTGGAATTTGCCGCAAAGAATGCTCCCGAAGTAGCCCCGGATTTGGGACGCTATACGCGTGACTATGCTCGCTTCTGCCTGATGAAACACTGTCTGAACGAGGGTGAACACATGGAAGGTTATTATCAGAGAGCGATTGATATGTATAATGAACTCAATACGGGCAAATATGATTTGTTTAAGACCGGAAGTACTCCGTACGTAGACCTGTTCAAGAATGCCAATAAATTCAATAAAGAAATGATTATGGCTGTCAGTTGTAGCCCTACTGCTGATGGTAACCCGAAGCATGGAAATGCGAATCCTTTCCTGATGTGGGCTTTACCTTCTGATGTGGCAAAAGGGGATCCTTTTCCAATGGGAGGTGGATGGTTCCAGGCTTTCAGTATGGATAAAAAATACTACGATGCTTTCGAAAGCAACGACGGTCGTCTGAAAACCATTGTAACCAGTTATAAGGACAAGAATGGTGTCGTTATCAACAAAGATAATCTGGGGGTGAGATGGAACGGATATATTATAAATAAATTCCCGCAGGAAACGATGACTACTTTCCAGGGTACTGATATTCCTTTGGCAAGATGGGCCGATGTATTATTGATGTATGCAGAGGCAGAAGTGCGTAAAACAGGAACTGTACCTTCCGTAGCTGCTATAAATGCGGTGAATCAGGTGAGGAAAAGAGCTGGGCTGTCGGACTTGCCGAGTGTGACAACCAATACAAAAGACGCTTTTTTAAACGCTATTCTGATAGAGCGGGGACATGAATTTTTCTATGAAGGTAATCGAAAGATTGACTTGATCCGTTTTAATAAATACGCGCAGGAAATGTATAAGGCAAAAGGCATAATGCCGACGCATCAATACATGCCGATTCCTAACTATGCAGTCGAACAGGCCATTTCTTATGGAAAAGAGCTGAAGCAGACTTGGGAACGTCCGGGTTGGGCGGAGGATAAGAGCAAAGCGCAACAAAGTATAAATTAAACCTATTAACTGAATAAAAGATATGAAACGTATGAGTTACTATATAATTGGTCTATTATTGTCTTTAATGAGTTGGTCGTGTTCGGATGATGCAGAAACAGGCAGAGAAGAAATTCCGGTGGAAACTGATGGCGGATATTTGTTCGCCCACATGACTAATGCAAATTATGGAAAGTTATATTATGCTGTTTCCCGGGATGGCATCAACTGGGAAACACTGAATAAAGGCCGGATTATCAATAGCGCTTACATTGGACATCCTGATATTTGTCAGGGACATGACGGAGCTTTCTATATGATTGCAGTCAATCCGCTGGCTTTGTGGCGTTCGGAAAATCTGGTGACATGGACATCTACCCAGTTGAATGAAATGATTTTTAATCGTAGTAATGCACAGGGATTCTATACTACCTATTATTGGGGAGCACCCAAAATGTTTTATGACAAGGATAGCGAACAGTACATTATAAGCTGGCATGCCTGCAACGACCCGGATAAGGACGATTGGGACAGTATGCGCACTCTCTATGTGTTGACAAAGGATTTCGAGACCTATACGGAACCACAGAAATTATTCAATTTTACCGGTACGGATGAGAATATGGCTATTATCGATGCTATTATCCGCAAAGTAAACGGTGTTTATTATGCGATTATGAAAGACGAACGCGATCCGGCTGTTGCCCCGGAAACAGGGAAAACAGTTCGTATTGCCACCTCTTCCAATCTGACTGGTCCTTATACCAATCCGGGAGCACCTGTCACTCCGAATGATATGATGCGTGAAGCACCTATTTTTATCGAACGGCCGAATCATAGCGGTTGGTTTATTTATGCGGAATCTTATGCAGCCAAACCTTATGGGTATCATTTGTTTCAGTCGACCTCTATGGACGGGCCATGGAAAGAACGTACTTTCTCCGGACCTAATGTAAAGGATGGTACGGACAGACCCGGCGCACGACACGGCTGTATTGTGAAGGTGAACGAAACAGTTTATCAAGCTCTGCTGAAAGCATATAAAAAATAAATGTATAATCTTAATATGACTGCATTAAGTAGTTATTCATAATTATTTCACATATGTCGAAATTGCATTATCTTTGT
>DXOJ01000513.1 GCA_019412865.1 Bacteroides sp.
TACACCAAAATTGTACACAAAAATACGATTAACTCTGATATTACAAAAACTTTTTATGAGAAAATGTTCTTTTTAGCCTAAATTAGCCATGAACGGAGGGGAAAGTAGAGTATTGCATAGGAAGTAAGTGCCGACTGCTTTTATAATATAAGGTATATATGAAAGGGGTTTCAATCCTTTCATATTCTGTTTTCAGCCTTTCCATATTTTGTTCCTTCTCTCTATTTACAGCTCAAACCGGCTCTTTTAATAGCATTTTGAACAATTTTTGTCCTTTATTGATTTGTCATTTTCCTTCTTTGCTGATAAATACCAGTATGTTTGCGTACCGAACTAACGGACTCATATTATAAACATAAATATTTGTATTATCTAACCATGAAAAAGTATTATTTACTATCTCTTGTGGCAGCTTCTTTGATGGGAGCAACTTGTATTCAATGTACTTCTCCGAAACAAAAAGGTGGTGAGAATGCTCTTCCGCAGAAGAGCGAATTGTTTGCAAATTTACCGGATTGTTGTCCGACACCGGACGGAATGGCTATCGCTCCTAATGGAGATTTGATTCTGGCCTGTCCGAATTTTGCAGATATCACACAGCCTGCTTGTCTGATGCGCATCACCAAAAATGGCGAGATTACGAAATGGATGGATGTTCCGGTATTGGAAGAAACCGGCTGGGCTTCTCCGATGGGGATTGCCTTAAATGAAGAGGGTGATCTGTTTATTTGCGACAATCAAGGTTGGAGTGGAGCAGAGAAAGCACAGAATAAAGGACGTGTTCTTCGTCTGAAGTTTGAAAACGACCAATTAAAAGAAACAATCACTGTGGCATCCGGTATGGAGCATCCTAACGGTCTGCGTATCCGCAACGGGAAACTGTACGTCACCCAGAGTTCATTATCGCAGATAAAAGATCCTTCGGGATTGTTGGTCAGCGGGGTATATTGCTTTGATATGAATGACCGTGATGTGGCAGTGACTAATACATTAGAAGATAAAAACCTTATTACCACCGTTATCACAAAGAACCCAGAAGTACAATACGGACTGGATGGAATTGTTTTCAACGAAGCGGGCGACCTCTTTGTAGGAAACTTCGGTGACGGTGCAGTTCATCGCATAAAGATGGATGTGGAAGGGAATGTACTTACTAATGACGTATGGGCAAAAGATACCACCCAGTTGCGTACCACGGACGGAATGTGTATAGACGATAAAGGTAATATCTGGGTAGCGGATTTCTCGGCGAATGCAGTTGCACGCATTGATAAAGACGGAAAAATTCAGCGTATTGCTCAAAGCCCTGACTGCGACGGAAGCGACGGAGGTCTGGATCAGCCGGGCGAACCTATCGTATGGAACGGACAAGTGATTGTGTCCTGCTTCGATTTGGTGACCGGACCGGATAAGGTAAACACGAAACATGACAAGCCTTTCACATTGGCTAAGTTGTCTTTGGAATAAATAAACAACCCCGAACTACTATTATAAACCTAAAAACACATTATCAATTATATGAAACAATATCTATCGACCTTTGCCGGCTCTGCCATCTGTGGTGGATTTGCTTTTGGCATCTGGCCGGAACTTTGGAAGACATACGGTCTGATGGGAGGCTGGTTGGCGGCCACACTGATTATCGGCATTATGTGGTATATGAACCATTATCATGGAGCTATTCTGAATCCTCCGGGAAAAATATGGCTGGATCAGGGCTGGTGTATCGGCTCTGCCGGAATTGCCTGGGGAATTGGGGGCACTTGCAAAAACCTGTGTTTAGCCAAATATCTTTGAGAGTCTGAATAA
>DXOJ01000514.1 GCA_019412865.1 Bacteroides sp.
ATCGGCTGAAAGACAGCCGATAAAATTGTCGTGGCGGAAAATAGTATGGTTACAGCCAGTTTTATTCGTAATAGAATAGCCTTAAAATATTGAAGTATAATTTTAATTCTTAAACAGATGAATGAAAAACATCAAAAAAAGAATCACACTTGCCTAAGTGTGAGAAGGCCCTTTATATGCTTTTTTCTAGCATTGGGTGTGTTTCTGCTATCCGCTTTTCCTACTGAATTGTATGCCCAGAAGAAAACAATTACTTTGGACTATAAAGAGTTGGGACTAATGGAACTTTTTAAGAAGATAGAAGAAAAGAGTGATTATGTCTTTTTCTACTATGACGTATTGATAGATAAGGATGTGAAGGTTCCTGCACGTTTCAAAAACATGACAGTAGAGCAAATTCTGGATAAAGTTTTTGCTAACATGGAGCTTGCCTATAGCATTAATAAAAAACAGATAACTATTAAAAAGAAAGTATTGCAGGAAAAAACGAAGAAAGAAGGTCAAAGCTCTATTGTAAAAGGAGTGGTATTCGACCAGTCTCGTGAACCGTTGCCCGGAGTTAGTATTGTAGTGCAAGGTACTAATATCGGGACCGTCAGTGATCTTAATGGAGCTTATTCCATTCATGTGCCTTCGGATGATTCGAAGATTATTTTCTCCTATATAGGTTTCGCTCCTGTGACTTATTCGGCAAAAGAAATGAATAAGCTGTCAGAAGTGGTGTTGGTTGAAGATACAAAAACAATTGATGAAGTGGTTGTGGTAGGATATACGACCCGTACACGTGAGAAATTAATCAGTTCCGTCTCGACTATAAACAATCAGGAATTAGTTAAGTCCACAGTCCCCAATCTGGAGAATGCGTTGACAGGGCGTGTGTCCGGAGTCTTTTCCCGTCAGACCAGTGCCGAACCGGGTTCGGATGGTGCCGATTTGAAAATTCGCGGTTTTGGTTCTGCTTTGGTGGTAGTAGATGGTATTCCGGGAAGAAATTACAGTGATATCGATCCTTCCGAAATTGAGTCCGTTTCCGTATTGAAAGATGCATCGGCTGCCGCTGTTTATGGGATGCAGGGAGCAAATGGAGTTATTCTTGTAACGACTAAAAGAGGAGGAAAAAACAAACCGACGACATTGGATATCAATACGCGCTTCGGATTGCAAATGCCTCATAACTATCCACAGCCTGCATCAACCTCGCTGTGGCAGACATTAGTCGGTGAATATTATGCTAATATGAAATTGATTAATGATAAGAACGCGGTAATTACTCCCGCTGATATGGCTACACGTGACTATGCTTATAATACCAATTGGTATGAGGAAATGATAAAGAACGCTCCCATCACCCAGTCCAATATCAATATTTCGGGAGGCACAGATAAAGTCAGTTATTTTATTTCAGCCGGCTATTTATATCAGGGAGGTATTTGGTCAACAAATTCTACTGATAAGAATCGTTTCAATTTCCGTAGTAATTTGGATGCGGATATACTGAAAAACTTGAAGTTATCTGTCGGAGTGGGAGCTGTCATTAACAGTCTGAATTATCCGAGATCCGCTTCGTATGAGATAGCCCGCAAAATGAAAGATATGGCTCCGAATATTCCGGTAAAGTGGCCGGGGCATGACGACTATTATGCTTTTGGTGGGGAAGGCACAGTGAATCCGATGGCATTGGCGGATAAAGAGGCATCCGGATATTCCAAGAAAATAGCCAAGAATCTGAATGTGGATTTTTCTTTAGAGTATAAGGTTCCCTTTGTAGAGGGGCTTTCTTTGAAGGCTACGATGGGATATACGCAATCTGATTCGTGGAATAAGAACTGGAATATGAATATCGTTTATATGGGCTATCGGGAGGATGCGCAGGAATATTATGAGAGTGCTTCCGCCTCTAATGCCAATAAAGCAAGTTTGAGTTTGGAAGATGGTTTTTCCTATAATATAACCGGACAAGGTTTTATCAATTATATCCGTTCGTTCGGGAATCATAATATAAACAGCGGACTGGTCTTTGAATTCTCGGATGCGGAAAACCGTTCTACTGTTACGTCTCGTGGAGAATTTCCTTCTACTGTGTTGGATATGATGGCGGGTGGAATTGCCAATAAACAAGTGACAAATAGTGAAGTTTTCCGTAAATACAGGACGGCTTCTTTCATCGGTCGTTTCTCTTATGATTATCGTTCCAAGTATTTTGTCGATTTCAACTTCCGATATGATGGTGCCCAGTATTTTGCCGATAAGTGGGGTTTCTTTCCCTCTGCCTCTGTAGGATGGATGCTGACAAACGAAGAGTTTATGAACCCGTTGAAGAAAGTTTTGAATGAGTTTAAAATTCGTGCCTCCTGGGGAGAATTGGGTGACTTGTCGGCTGCTAGTCAATATTATGCCAATAATGAGCAATACTATTTTCAAAGCGGCTATCAATACCCGGGTACTCCGATGAATTTTGGCGACCGCATCATCTATGGATTGAACCCCACTTTGAATCCTAATCCGGATTTTACATGGGCTACATCATCAATGATAAATGCAGGTGTTGATTTTAAGTTGTGGAATGGCTTACTTAGCGGATCGGCAGATGTGTTCTATCGTCAGCGTAAGGGACTTCCGGCACAAAAGGCCAATGATAATGCAGGAGCATTAGCCACTTGGTATAACTTAGACCATGACAACACCCGTGGTTTTGAATTTTCATTAAATCATCAGCATAAAATAGGAGAAGTCAACTATTTTGTCGGAGGAAATATGTCGTGGTCCAGGACTCGGAAAGGGAACATTGAGCACGGAAGATTTACAAGCGGTTATGACGAATGGAAATGGAACACTGAAGGACATTGGAATAACGTACGTTGGGGATATAACTGTATTGGACGTTATCAGTCGTATGGAGAAATAGCCAATGCACCCATGCATAATAATTCGAATAATAACAGTGCCATATTGCCGGGTGACTTAAAGTATGAAGACTGGAATGGCGATGGCTATATTGACAATTATGATCAACGTCCTATCGGAAGAAATGCTTATCCGGAGTTGGTATATGGTATTAACCTGGGACTTTCCTGGAAGGGAGTTGATTTCTCCATGTTCTGGCAGGGAGGGGCATTGTCGGACTTCCAGATCGGTGCTTTCGATATGGATGCTTTCCAGGAAGGAGCTACCAACCTGAACACCTGGGAATATTTCGGCGATCGCTGGCATCGTGCCGATTATACTGATCCGAATTCAGAATGGATACCCGGGTATTTTCCGGCAGTCCGAGATTTTACATCAGTAACGATCAATCGTCTAAGTTCTAATTTTTGGATGTGGAATGGAAGTTACATTCGTCTGAAAAATGTGGAATTGGGATATACTTTGCCACAACGAATTACCCAGAAGGCTAATATCAAACAGTTGAGGATTTATGCGAATCTTTATAACTGCCTGACCTTCTCCTCACAGAAATTCTTTGATCCGGAACAGCTTGAAAGTCAGTATTCGTTTGCCAGCTATCCGCAAATCATGTCATTTAATGTAGGTATAAATCTTAAATTCTAACAGGTTATGAAAGTAAAATCTATCATATATATGGTATTGACATTGAGCTTGTGCTGCGGATGTAGCGATTGGCTTACTGTCGATTCGAAAACCATTCTTAGTGAAGAGGACATTGCCAAATATCCCGAACTGGCAGAAGCACAGTTCTTATCCAATTATGCGGAATTACGTAAATCAATCCATTGTATCGGTGACGGAGCAATGTCGTACAGGCAACATCATCTGGATGCTTTTACCGATGATGGAGCGAGCAATATTACCTACGAGAATGGGGTCATGAGAAATAACACTCCGGGTACTGTTTTTGGAGGAGTCTTTTCTCAAAGCAAAGGTGAAATATTTGAGGCGGTATGGAATTATAAGACAATCAATATTGTTAATAAGTTTATCGCCACTTATAAGAATTCGGATAATGAAGGGGTGTTGAGTACAGTCGGTGAGGCTTATTTTATTCGTGCTTATCTGTATTTTGAGATGGTGAAACGATATGGGGGCGTGCCTTTGTATTCAAGTCCGTTGGATGATGTAAGCTCCATCAACAATCGTTCTACAGAGGAAAAATCCTGGGATTATATAAAAGATAACTTGGACTCGGCTCTTGTATTGCTTCCGAAAGTACAGCGTATTGCATCAGAAGATCGTGACCGTGCCAATCGGTATACAGCTTTGGCGTTGAAGTCGAGGGCTATGTTGTATGCGGGGACTATTGCTAAGTATGGAAAAGTTTCAAATAATAGTTTCCAGGGAATCCGCAAAGAAATGGCGAAAACATATTTATTGGAAGCGGCAAAAGCAGCAAAGGAAATCGTTGATGATGGTAAGTATGCGCTCTCTACTGAATTTGACGATTTGTTTAATGGAAAAGATGAAAATAATAATGAGATAATTTTCCGTTTTGCTAACGTTGCCAAGACAGGAGTAGCTGTATATGAAGATTACTGGTACCAATC
>DXOJ01000515.1 GCA_019412865.1 Bacteroides sp.
TGATTTGCAGCGAAGGTAGAGATTTTATTATTGAGCCTTTTTTTGAGTGCTTACCTACCGCTTTGCGAACCATGTGGAATGTTTCCTGTTCGATAATGGCAGCTTCGAAGCCACTATCGAACTCTTCCTGTCCAGAAAAATAGGGAATATCTAATTGCTCATGTTTTAAGTGATTCAGACATTTATTTCGGGTGACGGTATAAAGGAAGCTTTTTACTTTCAAAATGTCGTCAAAATCTTCTTTCCGTTCCCAATAAGCTAACAATACATCTTATGCGATGTCTTTGCAAACTTCTTTGTCTTCAATATAGTGGGATGCGAACACGCAAAGAATAGGATAGTAGTCATCAAATAGCTTTTTGAAAGCCTGTTTGTTGCCACGTTTTATGTCTGCAATTATATTTTCTATATGTATGTTCACTATTTAGGGTGGAACGATTGGTGCAGAAACTCTCTTACCCAATCTTGCTTATTTTCCTCAGCTTTTCTTCTTCGATGATTTTGATTTTTCTTCCGTCGATAGTAATCAGTCTTTCCGTAGCGAATTGCGACAAGGTACGGATAGCGTTCGAAGTAGTCATATTGGAAAGATTTGCCAGATCTTCACGTGAAAGATAAATGCTCAACGTAGAACCGTCTTCTTCCAGTCCATAACTTTCTTTCAGGAAGATGAGTGATTCGGCCAAGCGTCCGCGAATATGTTTTTGTGTCAGATTAACGGTACGTTCGTCAGAGATACCCAAGTCAATGGAAAGTTGGCGGATAAAGAACATGGCCAAGTCATTATTTTGGGCAACCAGCGTAGTGATGGCACTCATAGGAATCAGGCAAACAACGGAAGGTTCGAAAGCTGCTGCGGCAGTTACAAAATCTTGTTTGGCAAAATAAGCACGATATGCAAAGTATTCGCGTGGTTTAATCATGCGGATAATTTGACTTCTACCCCCCACACCATCTTTGAAGATTTTCACTTTTCCACTGATGAGACACATCAGATGATGTGGCGTTTCTCCTTCACAGTAGATGGTTTCATTCTTTTTGTAGGTTTGTATCGTATAATTATTCATCAGAAACTCCTTTTGCTCATTGTTTAGAGGAGCTAACATATCGGATAACGGTTCCGAAATATCGATGTCTGACATATTCATTTTTACCATGAGTGCTACAAAACTGTGTTATACAGCACAAAAGTAAAAAGAAAAAATGAGAAAATGAACGAATCTATAAAAAGATTGCACAAAAGTGGGAGCTTTCGTGCAATCTTGCAGACATTTTATTTGGTAAACAACAGTTCTCTATATTTAGGCAACGGCCATATTTCGTCATCCACTTCCATCTCCAGGTGGTCGATGTGGTCGCGGATTTGGTCAAGATATGGGCGTACTTTTTCTTCGTATGCGAATGCCCTTTCTTTGTAGTTTTCCATGTGGTTGGCTACTTTTCTCGCTTCGGTCATGTCGCGCACGAGTACTTTGATAGAAGTGACCCGGTGTGAAATCTCACGAATCAATTCTTTACGGTCGGCACTCAATACTTCGTATTCTTCAGCCGGGAATATTTCTTTCAGTCCGCGAAGATTTTCGAGCAAACGGTTCTGATAGGCAACCGCAGTCGGTACGATGTGGTTGATGGCGAGGTCGCCCAATACACGGCCTTCGATTTGCACCTTCATGGTGTATTTCTCCAGTTCCACTTCCAGACGGCTGTTTAATTCAGTTTCGTTGAAGATACGTTCGCCGATAAGCACCGATTTGGATTGGTTGTCAATATAGTGCATCAGGGCTTCCGGTACGTGGCAGATATTAGTCAGTCCGCGGCGTGCAGCTTCTTGTTTCCATTCTTCGGAATAGCCGTCCCCTTCGAAACGAATCGGTTCGGAGGCGATAATTGTTTCTTTCAGCAGGCGGAAGATAGCTTCGTCTTTGCCAACTCCTTCTTCCATCAGCTTTTCTACCGATGCCCGGAATTCGTTCAGTTGGTTTGCCATGGCCGCATTGATTGCAATCATGGAGGCGGCACAGTTGGAAGAAGAACCTGCGGCACGGAATTCGAAACGGTTTCCGGTGAATGCAAAAGGAGAAGTACGGTTGCGGTCGGTGGTATCCAGTAAAATTTCGGGGATACGTCCGATGCCTAACTTCAGTGTGGTTTTTTCTTCCGGTGTCATTTTCTCATTTCCTACCTGGCGGACAATTTCGTCGAGAGTAGACGAGAGTTGTGAACCTAGAAAGCAAGAGAGGATGGCGGGAGGAGCTTCATTGGCTCCCAAACGGTAGCTGTTGCTGGCGCTCATGATGGAGGCACGCAATAAATCCTGATTTTTATAAACCATCATTAAGGCATTTACCAGGAAGGTGAGGAATAGCATATTTCCTTTCGGATTCTTTCCGGGAGCGAACAGATTGATGCCAGTGTCTGTACAGAGCGACCAGTTGTTGTGCTTGCCCGAACCGTTTACTCCGCTATATGGCTTTTCGTGCAGGAGTACATTAAAATGATGTTTCCTGGCGATACGCTTCATCAAATCCATGACGAGCTGGTTGTGGTCGTTGGCAAGGTTGCAGTTTTCGAAGATAGGGGCCAACTCAAATTGGTTGGGAGCTACTTCGTTATGGCGTGTTTTGGCAGGAATACCGAGTTTGTGACACTCGATTTCGAGTTCTTTCATAAATGCAGTGACACGTGGAGGGATAGAGCCGAAATAATGGTCTTCCAACTGTTGGTCTTTGGCAGAAGAGTGTCCCATCAGTGTCCGTCCTGTCAGGCAGAGGTCGGGGCGTGCATTATATAAGGAAGAGTCTACAAGGAAATATTCCTGTTCCCATCCTAAATTGGTATATACGCGTGTGATGTTCTTGTCGAATAGCTGGCAGACTTCCGTTGCTGCTTTATCTACAGCGGCAAGTGCTTTCAACAATGGAGTTTTGTAATCCAACGCTTCACCTGTATAAGAAATGAAGATAGTGGGGATACAAAGAGTGGTATCTACAACGAATGCCGGTGAAGAAACATCCCATGCTGTATATCCTCGTGCTTCGAAAGTGTTGCGGATACCGCCGTTAGGGAAAGAAGAAGCATCCGGCTCTTGCTGGATCAGTAGTTTTCCGGAGAAGCGTTCAATCACTCCGCCATCTTCGCCGAATTCGATAAAGCCGTCATGCTTTTCGGCTGTTCCGTCTGTCAGAGGCTGGAACCAGTGTGTGTAGTGAGTGACGTTGAGTGACTTAGCCCAACTTTTCATACCGTTAGCAATTAAATCTGCTATTTCACGGCTGATAGGTGTACCTTTTTCGATAGCGTCGGTTACAGCTTTGTATGCTTCTTTGGGAAGGTACTCTTGCATCTTCTTACGATCGAATACGTGGCTACCATAATAATCAGAGAGTTTGTTGGAAGGGGC
>DXOJ01000516.1 GCA_019412865.1 Bacteroides sp.
TTAATGAACATAAAACGGTGGAAAGTGTTGTTAATAGAATAAAGGCAGGTGAAACGGTGGCACTAATTTCGGATGCCGGAACGCCTGGAATTTCCGATCCCGGATTTCTGGTTGTTCGTGAATGTGTGCGCAACGGTATTGAAGTGCAGTGCTTGCCGGGAGCAACCGCTTTTGTTCCGGCACTCGTTGCATCGGGATTGCCGAACGAGAAGTTCTGCTTCGAGGGATTTCTCCCCCAGAAGAAAGGACGGCAGACACGACTGAAGACATTGGCGGAAGAACACCGCACGATGGTGTTTTATGAATCACCCCACCGTCTGTTGAAGACGTTAACACAGTTTGCCGAATATTTCGGCGCTGAACGTCAGGCAACCGTGTCGCGTGAAATATCCAAACTCCACGAAGAAACAGTTCGGGGCAGTTTGGCTGAATTGATAGAACACTTTACCGCTACCGAACCCCGGGGCGAGATTGTGATTGTATTAGCAGGAATAGATGATTAAATAACTTCATTAAAAAACGTAAAACGTAAACGTATGAAAAAGTTAGCTGTTTTATTTGTATGCGTAGCCATGTTGGCTTCGTGTGATGGCTTTAAAGGTGGAAGTAAAGACCTGAAAGCTGAAAATGATTCTCTTTTGATGGAACTGAACCAGCGTAATGCTGAACTGGATGATATGATGGGTACTTTCAATGAAGTTCAGGAAGGTTTCCGTAAGATCAATGCTGCCGAAAGCCGTGTTGACTTGCAGCGTGGAACCATCACTGAGAACTCTGCCAGTGCCAAGCAACAGATTGCTTCTGACATCGAATTCATCTCCAAGCAAATGGAAGAAAACAAAGCGCAGATTGCAAAGTTACAGGCACAGTTGAAGAACAGCAATTACAATTCTGCACAGATGAAAAAAGCTGTTGCCGCTTTGACTGCTGAATTGAATGCTAAACAACAGCGTATTGAGGAACTGCAAACTGAACTGGCTTCCAAGAATATCCGTATTCAGGAATTGGATGCTGCTGTCAGCGATCTGTCTGTAGCAAAAGAAACTCTGGCTGCAGAAAACGAAGCGAAAGCTAAAACCGTTGCCGAACAGGAAAAGAGCTTGAATGCTGCCTGGTTTGTATTCGGTACTAAATCTGAATTGAAAGCTCAAAAGATTCTTCAGAGCGGAGACGTATTGAAGAGCGCTGATTTCAACAAGGATTATTTCACTCAGATCGATATCCGTACAACCAAAGAAATCAAGTTGTACTCTAAACGCGCTGAGTTACTGACTACTCATCCTACCGGTTCTTATGAATTGGTAAAAGATGACAAAGGTCAGTTGACATTGAAGATTACTAATCCTACTGAATTCTGGAGTGTATCCAGATACTTGGTTATCCAGGTAAAATAAGGTAAATATCCCTTTTGAATTGCCAATGTGCTGATTCCTGGATTCAAGAAATTAGCACATTGGCTTTTTTGTTTCTTATTATACGCATAACTACTGATGAAATATAAAAATCTTTTTTTTGATCTTGATGATACCATCTGGGCTTTTTCTCAAAATGCCCGTGACACTTTTGAGGAAGTATATCAGAAATATTCGTTCGATCGCTATTTTGATTCGTTCAATCATTATTATACTCTTTATCAACAAAGAAATACAGAACTCTGGATTGAGTACGGTGAAGGAAAGATAACGAAGGATGAATTGAACAGCCAACGTTTCTTTTATCCTTTACAGGCTGTGGGAGTGAAAGATGAAATGCTCGCCGAACAGTTTTCGAAAGATTTTTTCGCTATTATCCCTACCAAAAGTACTTTGATGCCTCATGCAAAGGAGGTATTGGAATATCTTGCTCCCAAATATAACCTTTATATCCTTTCCAATGGGTTTCGTGAATTGCAATCACGCAAGATGCGTTCGGCAGGAGTGGACGGGTATTTCAGAAAGGTGATTCTCTCGGAAGATCTCGGAGTGTTGAAGCCTTGGCCGGAGATATTCAATTTTGCTCTGTCTGCCACTCAATCCGAGTTGCGCGAATCCCTGATGATTGGTGACAGTTGGGAAGCGGATATAACCGGAGCACACGGAGTAGGCATGCATCAGGCTTTCTACAATGTGACAGAACGGACTGCTTTCCCTTTCCTCCCTACTTATCACATCCATTCCTTGAAAGAATTAATGGATTTATTATAGGTTTTCTGGATTAAGTCGTATTTTTGTTGCGTTTTAGTTTTGCATAAAATACGATATAATCATGGATAGTACGCTTCTGCCTTTCGCCTTGCTTTGTTTCACTTCATTCTTCACATTGACCAATCCATTGGGAACGATGCCTGTCTTTCTTACCATGACTCATGGTATGACGGATAAAGAACGTCAGTCTATCGTACGTCGTGCTACTATTGTGTCGTTTATTACATTGATGGTATTTGTCTTTGCCGGCCAGTTTCTTTTCAAATTCTTCGGTATCTCTACCAATGGTTTCCGTATTGCCGGTGGGGTGATTATCTTCAAGATAGGTTTTGATATGCTTCAAGCCCGCTATACACCGATGAAGTTGAAGGACGAAGAAATCAAAACGTATGCGGATGATATCTCTATTACGCCTCTCGGTATTCCTATGTTATGCGGTCCCGGAGCGATTGCCAATGCAATCGTTTTGATGCAGGATGCTCATTCTTATGAAATGAAGGGGATACTGATCGGTACTATTGCCCTGATTTATCTGCTGACTTTCTTTATTCTTCGTGCTTCCACGAGATTGGTAAAAGTCTTGGGTGAAACGGGTAATAATGTGATGATGCGTCTTATGGGATTGATTTTGATGGTGATTGCAGTGGAATGTTTCGTTAGCGGATTGAAGCCGATTCTGGTAGATATTGTGAGAGAAGGGATGATTCCCTGATGAATAAGAATATGAGGGACGGAGAGTTCCTATAATGAAACTTGCCCCTGCTACAACTCTTTTTGTAACAGGGGCAAGTGCTTTTAGATACGTTTTTTAGACATATTGCATGTCTTTATGTTACCTTTCTGTGGCTATTTTCCTTTGGGATATACATAATGTGTATTTGCCCATTTGTTCCATTCATTTACCATTTGTTTTAGAATTTTGGGATTTTCCCTGGACAAATCAACACGTTCTGTACGGTCTTTCTCCAAGTTGAAAAGTTCCCATACTTTAGAATTCTGGTCTTTAACGGCTTTCCAGTTTTTCCACCATACTACACAGTTGTCAAAGTGTTCACCAAAAATATATTCGTGCAATTCGGTGTCCGTATTGGTTAGTATCGGTAGCATGCTTGCGCCTTCCAAAGGAATGATCTCATTTCCTCCGTGATAAGTCTTCGGATAGGTTGTTTCCGCTGCATCGATGAAGGTTGCCATGATGTCGGGCAGGAAAGCTCTGTTGTGTCTTATCTCGCCATTGTATTTTGCATACTTGTCGGGCCAGGAAATAATCAATGGAGTGGAAGTTCCGCCTTCATACGCTCTTACTTTATACTTACGGTACGGTGTATTGCTCACCTGTGCCCATGGCAGACCATAAGACGGGTTGACCCATTCATTTGGATTGTTAATCATATCGATGGTTCCGAAACCTTTCTCACGATGAGGCTCGGCACATGCACCATTATCCGACAAGAAAATAAGTAAGGTGTTATTCAGCTCCCCTTTTTCTTCCAGGTACTTTATTAACCGTCCCACATTATAATCCATGCAATGAACTTGTGCCGCATATACTGACATTCTTCTATCCAGTTCTATTTGTTCATCCTCGGTCAGTTCGGACCATTGGCGACCCTCCCATTGAGCAAGGTCCCAGTTTTTGTCTACCAATCCCTTTTTAATCATACGTTTCAAACGGGCTTCACGTACTTTCTGCCAACCTTTCCGGTACTTGCCTACAAATTTGTCTATATCCTCCTGTTTAGCATGTAACGGCCAATGGGGAGCGTTGTATGCCAAGTAAAGGAAGAACGGATTGTCATCCTTGGGGCGTTCATCGACAAATTTAATCGCATAATCAGTAAATGCGTCAGTAGTGTAATAAGGTTGTTCCGGTGGAGGCAACTGTTGATTGTCTAAAGTCAGATTGCGATCTCCATGAGGTTGCAGATAACTGCAAGCTCCCGACAAGATACCATAAAAATGATCGAAGCCACGTTGCAACGGCCATTTCTCTTGTCCGTGCATACCGACATGCCATTTCCCCGACATATAGGTATGATAACCGGCTTCTTTCAGCACTTCTGCTATAGTGACTGAATTACGGTTCAAATATCCCATATATCCGTGCACTCCATGATCTTCGGCAGAGTGAGGATCTTCGGACATCATTCCGATACCTGCCTGTTGGGGATAAAGTCCGGTCAGCAGACTGGCACGGGAAGGACAGGAGCGTCCTGTGTTGCAGAAATGGGTAAAGCGTACTCCTTTCTTTGCCAGATTATCCAAATTGGGCGTAGGAATTTCTCCTCCGTAGCACCCTAGGTCGGAATATCCCATATCGTCCACCATAATTAAGACAATGTTGGGCTTTGGGTCATTCTGGGCTGCTGCATGCAGAGACAGTAAGGATGCAGTTCCCATTAATAACATGTTTTTGTTTGTCATACAATTTTGTTTTATTTTTGGGTTAGTTT
>DXOJ01000517.1 GCA_019412865.1 Bacteroides sp.
TTCTTATATTGGCTATAAGACACAGGAGGTGCCTTTAAAAGGGCAGACCTCTATCAATATAACGTTGATGGACGATACACAAGTGATTGATGAGGTTGTAGTTACAGCACTAGGTATCAAACGTTCAGAGAAAGCTTTGAGTTACAATGTAACACAAGTAGATGCCGAATCGGCTTTGGCTGTAAAAGATGCAAACTTTATCAACTCTCTAAATGGAAAGGTCGCAGGTTTGAACATCAACTCTTCTTCTTCCGGTATTGGTGGTGCAAGTAAGGTTGTTATGCGTGGATCAAGAGGTATTGAACAATCTTCCAATGCACTTTATGTAATTGACGGTATTCCAATGTATAATTTAAGTGCTTCAGGTGGTTCTGAAGAATTTCAATCACAAGGTTCCACAGAAGCTATAGCAGATATTAATCCGGAAGATATTGAATCAATGTCGGTCTTATCCGGAGCCGCTGCTGCCGCATTGTATGGTAGCAATGCTGCCAATGGTGCTATTGTAATTACTACAAAGAAAGGAAAAGTTGGGCGTGTATCTCTGACGGTATCCAGTAATACAGAAATGTTATCCCAGTTTGTTATGCCGGAATTCCAAAATCGTTATGGCACATCCGGCACAGATGCCAGTTGGGGAAAGAGACTGAACGATGCCAATTACTATGGATACGCTCCTGCAAGTGATTATTTCCAAACAGGACTTATCGGAACAGAGTCTGTAACACTTTCTACCGGAACTGAACACAATCAGACTTATTTGTCTGCTGCTGCGGTTAATTCACGTGGAATTATTCCCAATAATAAGTATGAACGCTATAACTTTACATTCCGTAATACAACTCTTTTCCTAGATGATAAAATGAAGTTGGATGTGGGGGCTCAATATATTATGCAGAAAGACCGTAATATGGTAAACCAAGGTATCTATGCCAATCCATTGGCTTCTGCTTATTTATTTCCACGTGGTAACGACTGGGAAGATTATAAGATGTATGAACGTTATGATTTAGAACGTAACATGTATACTCAATACTGGCCGCAAGGTGGTGGTTCTTTTCGTTTGCAAAATCCTTACTGGATCAACTACCGTAACTTGCGCGAAAATGACAAAGACCGTTATATGTTGAGTGCAGCTTTGAGTTATGATATCTTAAGTTGGTTGAATGTAGCCGGGCGTGTACGTTTGGATAATTCCTATAACACATATACACAAAAATACTATGCTTCTACTATTGAAACCATAGCTGAAGGTAAAAATGGTTTTTATGGAGTAACAAATACTCGTGACAAACAAACATACGCGGATTTGTTGCTGAATATTAACAAGACATTTGGAGAGGATTGGAGCCTGACTGCCAATATTGGTGCTTCCTATTCCGATAATCGTTCTGAAGCTCTTGGTGTCAGTGGACCGATTGCCGCAAACGGTCTTCCTAACTTTTTCACTGTTGCCCAACTGGATAAGGATACAGGTAAACGTGAGGAAACCGGTTATCGTGAACAGACTCAATCTATATTTGCATCAGCGGAAGTTGGCTATAAGAGTACTTATTATTTAACTCTTACCGGACGTAATGATTGGCCGAGCCAACTGTCGGGCCCGAACTCAAAACAAGCATCTTTTTTCTACCCGTCAGTAGGTACTTCTATTGTTCTGTCAGAGTTGTTTAAGTTACCTGAAAGTATTTCTTACTTGAAATTACGTGCTTCATGGGCATCTGTTGGTCTACCCTTCGGGCGTTTCTTAGCATATCCGACTTTCTCTTGGAATACTTCTACCGGAGCGTATTCTTCTCAATCTGCATATCCATTATATGATTTGAAACCGGAAAGAACAGACTCTTGGGAAGTTGGTCTTACTGCACGCTTTCTGAAAAACTTCAATTTGGATGTTTCATTCTACAATACCAAGACTTATAATCAGACTATGGATGCCAAACTTTCTCCAACAGGAGGATACAGCACTTTTTATGCACAGACTGGTAATGTACGCAACCGTGGTGTAGAACTCTCTTTGGGTTACAAAAATACATGGAATAAATTTACATGGAGTTCGAATTATACATTCAGCGCCAATAAAAACAAAATATTAAGCTTGATTGACGGGTATATAAATCCTGTGACAGGTGAAGAGATTACAAAAGACCGAATGGATGTAGGTGGTTTATCAAAGGCTAGGTTTATTTTAAAAGTAGGTGGTTCTTTGGGTGATCTTTATTCACAGTCCGACTTACTCCGCGATTCGAATAATAAGATTTATGTAAATGAAGATGGAAATGTGACAGTAAACGATAAAGTTGATGACATTTATTTAGGTTCTGTCTTCCCAAAAGCTAATATGGCATGGCGTAATGATTTCCAATATGGCAACTGGGGGCTTGGTTTCTTGTTAACAGCCCGTTTGGGAGGTGTTGTGTATTCTGCAACCCAAGCCGTACTTGATTCCTATGGTGTGTCTGAGGTAACAGCGGCAGCCCGTGACAATGGTGGGGTTGTGATAAATGGTAATGATAGAATTGATGCACAAAAATGGTATTCAGTAGTCGGTGCTGACAGTGGTATTCCTCAATACTATACGTATAGCGCCACTAACTTGCGTCTGCAAGAAGCTTCAGTAAGTTATACCATTCCAAGAAAAAAACTGAAAAACATAATGGATATAACTCTTTCATTAGTAGGACGTAATTTATGGATGATTTACTGTAAGGCTCCTTTCGATCCGGAGTCAGTGGCAACTACAGGTAATTATTATCAAGGAATTGATTACTTTATGATGCCTAGCCTTCGTAGCGTAGGATTCAATTTGAAACTTAAATTCTAAAAACTGAAAAGATGAAGAAAAATACAATAATACAGTTTATAGTCGCTGGTTTGTTTCTTTTTGGTACAACTGCATGTACGGGAAACTTTGAAGATTATAATAAGAATCCTCATGAACCGGATCAGAACGATATGGGGGTAGATTGGTATTTAGTGAGGTCATTAGCTCTTAACTTGCAGGATTTAATGATGCCGGAACAAGAAAACTTTTCTCAGTATGTAGACTGTTTGATGGCAGGAGGATTCTCGGGATATGTAGCAGACTCTAATTTGGGAACAGGTTGGTCTGGTCGTTATGCAACTTATAATCCTTCGGATGGCTGGAAGAAAATTCCATTTAATGATTTCTATTCAAAGTTCTATCCTGATTATTTTAATTTGAAGAATCAGAGTGATGATGAATTATTCTTATCATTAGCCGAGCTATATCGCATTGTTGTTATGTTACGTGTAACAGATACATATGGTCCTATTCCTTATTCACAGGTGGGAGCCGCTAACGCAATCAAATCCCCTTATGATTCTCAGCAAGCTGTTTATACTAAGATGTTTGAGGATTTGGATAATGTTATCTCAGTATTGAGTAAATATGCTAGCCAGAGTTTCAGTTCAAGTGCAGACAGAATTTATAATGGTAATACATTAGCATGGTGCAAGTTTGCCAACTCTTTGAAGCTTAGAATGGCGATGCGTACTTGTTACGTAGCAGGATTCAATGTGAACGGAAAAACATCGCAGCAGTTGGCTGAAGAAGCTGTAGAAGCAGGTGTAATGACTACCGTCTCTGACGGTGCTTATCGCAAAGTTGCCGATCATAATCCGTGGCAACGTTTTATGGTACTATGGTCTGACGCACGAATCTCAGCCGATTTAACTTGTTACATGAATGGTTATAATGACCCTCGTCGTGAAGCCTATTATGACAAAAGTACTTTTGGTACCGTATCAGGAAATGCATATACGGGAGAAGAAGGTTACGTCGGATTGCGTCGGGGCATTTTGCAGGGACAGTATAATTCCTGGTCACAAGGTTCTTCTTGTATGAAAGTAGCTGCAAGTGATAACATTGTTGTATTCCGTGCTTCAGAAGTTGCTTTCTTACGTGCTGAAGGAGCTCTTCGTGGGTGGAATATGGGAGGCTCTCCAAAAGACCTTTATGAAGCAGGTATCCGTTTGTCATTTGAAGAAAACAATATCAGTAGTGGAGTAGAAAGCTATTTGGCGAATACTGGAAAAGTAGAAGGCTACAAGGATCCATTAAAAGGACAGAGTGGGCAGACTTATGATTATTCCGGTTCGATTAATACTGCTGTTACAGTAGCATGGGCTGGTGGTGACTTTGAGAAAAGTCTTGAACAGATTATTACTCAGAAATGGATTGCCAATTTCCCGAATGGTATGGAATCATGGTCTGAATATCGGCGTACCGGCTATCCAAAGTTGATGCCGATGGCGGCAAATGCCAGCAGTGGTATTGTTGATGATACAGAAGGTGCGCGGCGTATGCCATATCCGACCGACGAATATCGTGAAAATAAAGAAAGCGTGGAGGCTGCTGTTTTGACTTTGACTCAAGAGTCTAAGACTAAAAAAGGAGACTCAATGGCTACTCATGTTTGGTGGGATTGCAAATAATTATATATCAAAAGAAAATTGAACGAATATGAAGAGAAATAGTATATTCAAAACATTGTTTTCTGCAATGACACTGGTTACTGTAGCATCTTGTTCCGACTGGACAGATGTAGAAAGTATTAAACTAAATACGCCGACTATTGAGGAACAGAACCCTGAGCTTTACGCCCAATACGTAAAGTCTCTTAATGAATTCAAGACATCAGAACATCAGGTTGTGATTACTTCAATTGACAATGTAAGCACTATTCCAACCTCGCGCAGCCAACATCTTACTGATATGCCCGACAGTATTGATTACATTTGCTTGAATAATATCATGGAAGTGAGCGAAGTAAATGCATCTGAAATGGAAGAGGTGCGTCGGTTAGGTACAAAAGTGTTAGGTTTGGTAGATTTCGATAAAATAGAAAGTGCATGGAAAAAAATCCTTGATGAGGAAGCTGCCAATGTACAAACTGTTTCCGATGAAACAGAGAATGAGGGAGAAGAAGAACCTGTTGATAATGCAACACGCTTTATTGAATACTGTAAGAATGAAGTGGCTAAACAAGTTGCAGCAAGCAGTGCTTTGGGAGTAGACGGAATTGTAGCAAACTATACAGGTTTTGACCTTAATTCACTGGTTGAGGAAAGCGAAATAGCTGCTGAAACAGCACGTCAAGCGGCATTTTTTGATGTGGTATCTAATTGGAAAGCTTCAAATATGGATAAAACAATTATTTTCAAAGGTTCTCCGCAAAATGTTATCGACAAGAAGTTATTTGCTGATTGTAAGTATATTATTATCAATGCACATGGTGCCAAGAATCAAAATGAAATGTCATATCTCGTGTTAATGGCATCTGCCAAGGATGTGCCCACTGACCGCTTTGTGATGGGGGTGACTACTCCTTATCTTACCAATTCAGGGAGTTATAATGGGGAACTAGGCGATGGTTCGTCTGCTATCATAGGAGCAGCTCAATGGGCTGTCTCAAAAACTTCTGACTATACCAAGGCAGGAATCTCGATTGATGCAGCGGAAAAAGACTACTTTAATGTTGCCAACATTTATCCGACTATAAAAGAAGCCATTAATATATTGAGTCCAACCGTTAAATAAACAACATCTTATGAAACTAAACAACCTAATAATCACTGCCCTTGCCGGTTTTTCGGTATTTCTCGGCAGTTGCCAGAATAATGATGAAAACGAGCAACACTATGATAACAAACTTTTCATTTCAGCATCCAACTTTACTAAAGAAATACTTTTTAAAGCTGGTGATACAAATGTGGAAGCTGGTATTTCCGTTGCTATAGCCAAGCCTGAAGAACATGATATCATGGTAACTATGGCACCCGCTCCTGAACTTTTGTCAACTTACAAAATGGCATATTATGATGAAAATGCAATACTTCTGCCTGAAGAGCACTATTCCATGCCTGAAACTACTACAAGCATAAAGTCCGGTAGCATAGTCAGTCCTGAAGTGTTTATTGAATTCACCAATACAGGCGAGCTTGACCTCAAAACAACTTATGTACTACCTGTAACTATTAAATCTGTGGAGGGAATTGGGATATTACAAAGTGCCAAAACATATTATTATGTATTCCGCGGAGCATCGCTCATTAACGTAGTATGTAATATTAGTCGAAATCGTGCTTATCCCGACTTTAATAATGACTCTAAATTCAATAATTTGACAGAGCAGACAATGGAAATTTTGTTCAAAGCTACTTCGTTCCCCAATACATTAAATACATTAATGGGTATTGAAGGTAACTACTTATTACGCCTTGGTGATGCTGGCGTTCCATCCAACCAATTACAAGTGGCTACATCTGGCGGAAATTGTACAAGCACAGATCTCCAGTTTGAAAGTGACAAATGGTATCATCTAGCTGTTACCTTTAATAGGGGTGCCATTAAAGTGTATGTCAATGGAGTAGAGAAACTTTCAGACTCTGTATCTAAAACTTCCGTTAATCTGGGAGCTAAACATACGAATGAAGAAGATGGTTCACGTTGTTTTTGGGTAGGTTACGCTTACTCAAGTGACCGTTACTTTGATGGAGTTGTTTCTGAAGCTAGAATTTGGAACCGGGTACTTACTGCAGAGGAAATCCAATCTGCCAATCACTTCTATACAGTAGAACCTGATTCTGAAGGACTTATCGCTTATTGGAAATTCAACGAAGGCTCGGGGACTGTAGCAAAAGATTACAGTACGAGTGGCTATGACTTGACAATTGAAAACGAACCTAATTGGGTGTCCGTCTCATTACCTCAATAATAAACTCATAAAATCTCGAATATGATAAATAATATCAAACATAGTTTTCTGCCATTGGCAATGTTTGCCATGACAATTTTTACATCTTGTGAAGATGATATTGTAGTAGGAAGCAGGATTGATGAATCTCCTTATCTAACATCCACGCAGTTAAACGGTTTACTACTGGATGAAAATACTAATAAAAACAGTTCTGTTGTGGAGCTCCGTGACAATGAACACAGTACTAACGTAGTGTTTCGGCTATCCAAACTTCCTCAAAAAGGAGTAGATGTTCAAATAGCTGTTGATGAATCATATGTGGCTACTTATAATGCTGTCCATGAGACTGATTTCAAAGCCTTTCCCGCAGCCAACGTCAAAATAGCCAATAATGGTACTTTTGTGCTTGCGCCGGATGATAAAAATACTCCGAGTGTAAAAGTAACTCTCACCGCATTCGAAGGAATGAAAGAAGATGAAACATATATCATTCCTTTGACAGCTACATCAACAACAGAAGGAGTTACATTGACCGAATCATCCAAACATATGGTACTTCTTGTGCAAGATTACCGTAACAAGCCTAACACCAACAAAGGAAAAGATGCGGTACAGATGGTACTTTACTTCGAGATTAATGATACCAATCCACTTAATGCACTGGAGTTTCTGACAGAAAGTGGTAAGTATTATTTTGATCATATAGTGCTTTTTGCAGCTAACATTAACTGGGATCCTGAAAAGAAGCGTGTGTATCTGTCAAACAACGAAAATGTTCAATTCTTGCTTGACAATAATGACAAATATCTACAACCACTTCGTAAGGTTGGTATGAAAGTCATCATCAGTATCTTAGGTAACCATGATGAAGCAGGAGTAGCCCAACTTTCGGATATGGGAGCTAAAGAGTTTGCTCGGGAATTGGCAGCTTATTGTCGTGCATACAATCTGGATGGTGTTGCTTTTGACGATGAATATTCAAGCTCACCGGATTTATCTAATCCATGGCTTGCAAGACAGTCTGCCTATGCAGGTTCACGGTTAATGTATGAGTGCAAATTGGCGATGCCTGAAAAGATTGTTTCGCTCTACAATCTTGGAGTAATGTACTCAAATAGCCTTCAGATTATTGATGGTGTTGATCCCGGTCAATATTGTGATTACGCTGTAGCTGATTATGGAGGCTCTGCAAGCCCTGGTACTGGTATGACACTGAAACAATGTGGCGGCATGTCGATTGAGCTTCGCCGTGGTAGAGGAAATTCAAGTGAATCAACGGCACGTTATAAAAAAGAAGCCGGGTATGGATACTATATGTTTTTTGCGCTTGATCCTTCATTATATAGGTCGCAGGTATCTCGTTGCCAGAGCGTATGTAGAGGATTGTATGACGAAGAACTCGTTTACCCAAGCCACTATTACAGTAAAAATAGCACAGAGCGTAAGGCTCTCTAACAGAAGTTTATATTTCACCTTAAAAACAGAAAAAGATGGACTTTCTAAAAAATATAATGATAACATTGTTGGCAGCTACCATGTTGTGGGGGTGTTCCGATGATGATGAATCGATCAATGGGCGTGAGGCTACTATCTCATTGTCTACCAATACTATCCAGACTGATAAAAATGGAGGAAACATTACTGTTACAGTGGCAAGTTCGGGAGATTGGAGACTGGCGGGTGTATGTGATTGGGCACACCCGTCGGTTATGTCAGGAAAAGATGGTGACGTAGTCACTTTTACAATTGATCCTTATACACTGGACGAGAAGCGTACGGCGACTTTCAAATTTTTTACAGGTTCTGCTGTAGCACCTTTGCAGGTAGAAACTTTGCCTGATTATATTATAGATTTACTTTCTGATGATAACTTGTCGATTTCAAGAGAAGAAAATGCTATACACATTCAGCTCAATACAAATATCGCTGAACCTGTCATTACTTATAGCGAGGGTGGTGAAGAATGGTTGGCATTTGATAAACGGAGTGATTTTGGTGGTAAAGTTACCTTGTCATTTAAAGCTGCAAAAAATGTAACTTATAAAGAACGTTCTGCTACCATCACTATTTCAAGTCCACTTGTTACGAACCCTGTAAACGTCAATGTAAACCAAAAACGAACGGAAGCTATTATTCCGGAAACGGACGTTTTGATGTATGATCTTTCAGCGCGTACCATTTCATTCAAGGTAAGATATAATGTCGAATATACGGCTTCAATTGTACAAGGAGACGAATGGATTACCGAACAATCGGTTTCTCAACCGCAATTAGGAGATGATGGCTTGACAACAGTAACTTTGACTTATACTCTTAGTGGTGCTACAGACACACGTGGAGGTCTTGTCCGGATTACTAATACAAATAATACGTTAGCCAGTGATATCGCTGTAGTACAAAAGGATCCTGACGTTGAATCAGTAAGTATTCCGGACCAAAACCTTAGAGCGCTTGTGGTAAAAAATAATTGGGCTCTTTCAATTGGAGGTTCTCAATGCATTATTTTAGAAGCAGGACTCAACGCTACTTCGTTGTCAAATAGTTCATATTCTAGTAAACTCACGGATCTTACGGGAATAGAAAACTTCCCGAACCTCACTTCATTAAGTTTGGGATATTGCACAAATATGAAGAAGCTTGATATTTCAGGTTTACATAAAGTGAAATCATTATCATTAAGTGACGTAACCTATTGTGAAGAATATAATTTAGGAGATAATCCAATCCCCAGTTTTAATGCAGGGGGAACTTATTCGTATTCATATGTAGAAAGCCTTAAATTTAGTAGCAGTAAGTTGGAATCTTTAGATTTAAGCATTTTTTCATGGTACAAAAGACATGACAATGTGACTTCTATTGATGTTTCAGAATGTCCAATGCTAACGACCTTAAATGCTAACCGTAGTAATAAAGTTAAAACTCTTTATCTGAAAAAAGGCCAGGAGATTCCGAATCTAACTAAAAATGACGCAACGACTATTGTTTATAAATAAACAAATAAAGCCGTTACTATCCGGCATCGTTCAGCAGAATAAAGCTGTTTTATTCATTGCTTATCATCTTTAGACAAAATCCTCTTGCTTTACCTTACTTATATAGAATGGTAGAGCAGGAGGATTTTTCTTTTGCTTCTTAATAGCTATCCTTGGTTTTAATGATTTGTGCCACCGTGGTGGCACGACTGTGCCATCGCCTTGTCACAAGCGTGCCACTTCGATGGCACAACTGTGCCAATATGGTGTCACTGTCATGGCATTTAAGGCTTGTTACCAGTCATAAGCTTCGATATACTTATCGAACTTAGGTGGTTGTAAAACACCACAATGCTTAAGGATATTCAGCACTTGCTGTTGTTCGGCGGGAGAGAGTAAACGTTCACCTTTGCGGGCACGGTAATAGGTTCTGCGACTGAAAAAACTCATTAGGTGTGTGATTACACTTTCCATTTGTTTATGGGGCAGGCTTTCCAAGATGCCGATGAATCCTTTTGCATAGCGCGCTTTGATATTGGAACGATAATAAGGGCAATCTCCTTCTACAGTAGTTAAACGCTTGGGACTAATAATTGTCCAATGTTCGACCTTTTCCGGTACACTTTGTTCGGCGAGTTGTCTAAGGCATGTGTCGGCTTTCGGACATTGTCGGTTCAGGCACATCGAGTATTGATAAGGGACTTCTGAAAAGTCAAGTTTTTCTTTCATGCTCATGAATTATTGTTTGTGGGAGCAAAGGTAGTGAAAAAGTAATCAAGAGGAGATAAAAACAGCCTGAAAGTATCTTTTTACTTTCAGGCTGTTTTTATCAGTTGGAATCTTGATAAATAGGCTTTTATTATGTCTTAAGGGCTTTTATTCCTTAGAAAAAGAATAAGGCATATCCTCTTCTTTTGTTCCTCTATTCTGATTAGGTTTGTTGTCCATGTCTACTTTGATAGTACCACCTTTGAATAAATCCTCGTGACGAAGATAATTCTTGGTATAATCAGTTCCATTGAAATTCATGGAGTTGATATAGAAGTTCTTTTTGCTATTGTTCGGGGCATCAATTACTAAACTATTGCCATTCTCAAAATGAAGAGTTGCTTTCTTGAACAGTGGGGCACCTAAGATATACTCATCCGTTCCTGGGCAAACAGGATAAAAGCCCAGGGCGGAGAAGACATACCAGGCGGAAGTCTGTCCGTTGTCTTCATCACCGCAATAACCGTCAGGCCCCGGAGTGTACATCCTGTCCATTACTTGGCGTAACCAGTATTGGGCTTTCCAGGGTTGGCCGGCATAGTCATACAGATAAATCATATGCTGGATGGGTTGGTTACCATGTGCATAGTTACCCATATTCATTACTGTCATTTCACGAATCTCGTGAATCACCTGTCCATAGTAGCTGTCGTCAAAAATGGGAGGTACGGCAAAGACAGAATCCATCATAGTAATAAATTCATCTTTTCCGCCCATCAGGTCGATAAGCCCTTGAGGATCATGGAAAACTGACCAAGTGTAGTGCCAGCTATTTCCTTCTGTAAAGGCATCGCCCCATTTCAACGGAGAGAATGGAGACTGGAATGTGCCGTCCGCATTACGTCCGCGCATCAATTTAGATTCTTTGTCGAAAAGATTTTTGTAGTTCATGGCACGCTTGGCGAAAAGGTTGATTTCCTTTTTCGGACGTTTCAGTTCTTTGGCTAGTTTATAGATACACCAGTCATCGTATGCATATTCCAGTGTACGGGCAGCGTTCTCGTTGATTTTCACATCATAAGGAACATAGCCCAATTTGTTGTAGAATTCGTGTCCCAGACGCCCTGTAGAAGAAACTTCAGGATGTACGTTTTCTGTGCCGTGAAGCAAACCCTCATACAAAGTCTTTACGTCGTCTACTTTTACCCCTTTCATATAGGCATCTACTAAGATGGAGGCTGAATTGTTACCAACCATGCAACCTCTGTGTCCGGGGCTTGCCCATTCGGGGAAGAAACCACTTTCTTTGTAAGTATTGATAAGTCCTTCCTGCATTTCCTTGTTGACAGAAGGGTACATCAGATTCAATAATGGGAAGAGGCAACGGAATGTGTCCCAAAAACCAGTATCGGTGTACATATATCCCGGCAGGACTTGACCGTTGTACGGGCTGTAATGAATCGGTTGTCCGGCGGCGTCCAGTTCATAGAACTTGCGCGGGAAAAGCAATGAACGATACAGACAAGAATAGAATGTGCGGTATTGGTCAAGATTGCCTCCTTCCACTTCTATTTTACCTAAAACTTGATTCCAGGCTTCTTTTCCTTTCTTGGCTACCTGTTCGATATTGTCTTTACCCAGTTCTTTCATATTTGCGGCAGCCTGTTCGAAGCTGATGAAAGAAGAGGCGATTCTGGCATGTATTTGTTCGCCTTTCTGTGTCTGGAAACCGATAATAGCTCCGGCATGATCAGTAGTCTGTTCGGCTATGTTTTCTTGCAGATTACTATTGGCTACTGTAGCTTTATAAGTGAAAGGCTTGTCGAATTCAATGATAAAATAATTCTTGAAGTTTTCGGGAACTCCACCGCTGTTGCGAGTGGTATAACCGATAATCTTGTTTTCTTCCGGGATTATTTTGATGTAGGAACCTTTATCAAAGGCATCTACAACAACATAAGAGTGATCGTTTTCAGGGAAAGTGAAACGGAAGAGAACAGCACGTTCTGTCGGTGCCATTTCAGTGACCACATCATGTTCTGCAAGATATACTTTATAGTAATAAGGAGTGGCAATCTCTCCTTTATGCGCAAACCAACTGGCACGCTTTTCTTCATCAAACACCGGTTTGCCAACTATTGGCATGATGGAGAACTGTCCGTAGTCATTAATCCATGGACTGGGTTGATGCGTTTGTTTGAAACCACGAATCTTATTAGCGGTATAGGTATATTGCCACCCGTCTCCCATTTTTCCAGTTTGGGGAGTCCAGAAGTTCATTCCCCAGGGACGGGCAATGGCCGGATAAGTATTACCTGTTGATAACTCGAAGGTAGACTGCGAACCCATTAGCGGGTTGACATATTGTGTCCAGTCTTTGGCTTTGGCAAAGAATGTGCAACCAAGCACACAAACTGTCAGTAATATTCTTTTCATGGTATATGTGTTTTGTAGTTAGGCTTGTCAGTCATCCTGATTTCCATTCTTCCGCCGTTTACTATATCCTGATGGTTGAAGAATGGAGTTTCCAAAGACTTGCCATTCAGTGATATGCTTTCAATGTATTTATTCTTTTTGGAATTGTTCTTTGCTATAATGCTGAATGTTTTACCTCCGGGCAGATTGATCACTGCTTTATCGAATGCGGGGCGTCCGATAGAATATACCGGCTTTCCGGGACATACTTGATAGAATCCCATAGAGTTGAGTATGTACCATGCAGACATCTGACCGCAATCCTCATTACCGGATAGCCCGTCTACACTGTTGGCATACTGACTGCGATAAACACTATCCACTAATTCTTGGGTTCTCCATGGACGATTTACGTAATTGTACAAATGAATCACATGATGGCTCGGTTCGTTGCCATGTGCATATTGACCGATAAGTCCGCTGATATCTGACGATGTTGTCTCACCTTCGAGTGATGAATCAGCCGCAAACAGTGAGTCGAGTTTCTGAACGAATGCCTCCTCGCCACCCATCAGGTTGACCAGTCCTTCTACATCGTGAGGTACAAACCAAGTCCATTGCCACGCTGTTCCTTCACAATAATCATCATTGCGATGAGTCGATGCACGCGGATTGAACGGGGTGCGCCATTCACCTTTCGAGTCAAGTCCACGCATGAAGCGGGTTGATTTATCGAAATAGAATTCATATGCTTTGGCAAAACGCTCGTATTTGGCTTTGGACTCAAAATCATTCATTGCTTCTGCAAAAATAGAAATGCACCAGTCATCATACGCATACTCCAGCGCTTTAGCTACGGATTCATTTTCACGGTCGCAGGGAATATAACCAATGGCATTCTTATAATATTTCGCTTTCGGCATGAGATGCGGCAGTACCAAGTCCGGGCATTTGATACCGGTAGTATCATATTCGGCTGCACGCAGACAGGCTTTATAGGCTTCTTTTGCATCGAAATTGCGATACCCTTTCATATAAGCATCCACTATGACGGGGACAGCATGATAACCGATCATGGTACCGGTATAGTTGGAAGCCAAATCCCACATCGGGTATATTCCGCCTTCCTGTTGCTTCTTTATCAGTGAATTGATAAATTGATTATTCAAATTGGGATCGATAATCGTCATTAACGGGTGCAATGCGCGGAAAGTGTCCCACAATGAGAATACGGTATACACAGGATTGACAGTATCTCCCTGATGCACTTCGAGATCCATTCCTAAATAACGTCCGTCTGCATCGCTAAACAGATTCGGGCTGATTCCCGTATGGTAAAGAGCGGTGTAGAAGATGGTTTTATCTTCCTTGTCGGAAGTTGTAATGTCAATTTTCGACAGATATTGATTCCACGCCTGACGTGCGTCTTTGCGTACCTTATCGAAATCCCATCCGGGAATTTCAGATTCGACATTCTTGCGTGCGCCTGCTATATCGACAGCGGAAACGCCTACTTTCACAAGTACTTGTTCGTTCTTCTTCGTGTCGAAATGCAACAGTGCTTTGCAGACGGGAAGTCGTTTGCCGTCGTCCATGGTAATAGAATCCGTAATCAATGTATAAGAGAACGGTTTAGAGAATTTGGCATAGAAATTAATATATTGGTCGAAAGCCCAATAAGTAGTTTTTTTATGTCCGCAAATTTCCGTGTCACTGATCACTTCGATTTCCATTTCCGAGTTAGTCTGTCGTTGCAGGCTGTAATCTAAATCGATGATAAAACCGGATTCTGAATTTTCGGGGAAAGTATAACGGTGGATGGCACCGCGTTTAGTTGCTGATATTTCAGCTTTTACCTGATAGGTGTCCAGAAAAACAGAATAATACCCCGGTTCTGCCACCTCGTTTTCGTGAGAGAAAGAAGAAGCATAGACCAGTGTCTGGCTTTGGGGATCGGTAGTTAGATATTGTTGTTTGCCGACAGTAGGCATGAGTAGCACATCCCCGTAGTCGCAACAACCTGTGCCGCTGACGTGTGTATGTGAGAAACCGTTGATGGTAGAGTCTGCATAATAGTAACCCGAACAAGCATCCCAGCCATCAATTCGGGTGTCCGGGCTGGGTTGAATCATACCGTGGGGAACTACTGCTCCGGGGAAAGTGTGTCCATGTCCGCCGGTACCGATGAAAGGGTTGACATAAGAACTGTAGTCTTTTACATTAGTGGGGGCTGTACAGGAGCTAAGTGTGAATAAACCTCCTAAACATCCTACTGTTAGGAATGTTCTTAGTTTCATGGTATTAATTGCTTTTAAGTTTTATCAGGTTTGTCTTTAATTTCTTATTGCGGAGAAATAAAGATGTTATTTCCGACAATTTTATAATCAATAGGTATGGAATTTTGCAATGACTTCAACACTGATTCGATGTTTGACTTTCTCTTCAATACACCGGAATATGTTTTGTCTGCCTGAATATCGGGAGACAAAATAATCTTCACGTCATAGAAACGCTCCAAAGCCTTACTGATTGTAAAGATATCTGCTTGTTGAAATGGAATCAGATTATCATGCCAAACTGCATCCAGTTTTGCATTCACTTGCTTCACGGTCAGGCGGCCATTGTTTTTGTTTAATTCGGCGCGTTGACCGGGAGCGAGAATAATTTGTCCTTCTTCTTTGTTGCCTTTTACTTCAATTTCACCTTCAATCAATGTCGCTTCTGCTATTCGGCAATTCTTATCAGATTTGAAGTTAAATGTCGTTCCTAATACACGTACTCGCATCGCATCACTCTGTACGGTGAATGGCTTATGCCGGTTTTTGGTCACCTCGAAGTAAGCTTCTCCATCCAAATAAACGTTACGCTCTTTTTCGGAAAATTCGCGCGGATACTTTAAAGTTGCCGAATTATTCAGCCAGACTTTGGTTCCATCCGGTAAAATGACTTCTTTAACGATGCCTTCATTGGCCACTGCAACCATCATTTGTTGGTTGTTTCCATTTTGATAAAGCCAATATCCGGCCCCGCCGCCAATTACTAATATTACAGCAATCATTGCAGCGTATTTCATCCAACGCTGCATGTTTAGTGCTATTTTCTGTTTACTTTTTTCCTCGTCCAGCTTTTTATAAAGCTGTTTTTCTGCACGAAGTATTCGCTGCTCATTAGCATACTGGTCGAATTTACCGAGATGATAAATTTCTTCCATGCGAAAGAGCTGGCGGGCATTTTCTTCCGATTCTTTCATCCAGGTATTCACCTCGACAAGCTCTTCTTCAGAACATTGTCCTGTCAGATATTTGTTTATTATTTCTTCACTCAGATTATTCATTTTCTTTTCCTTCATATTAATAATACAATTCAGAATACAAAAACACTTATCATTATCTCCATAAAAATAAGAAAAGAATTGTCTAAAGAGGATTGAGACGGCTTCGTAAGTACTTCAAGGCTTTATACATATGGGCTTCCACAGTGCGGAGGGAAACACCGAGAACATCAGCTATCTCTTTGTTTTTCATATCGTGCAGATAGCTTAGCTTGAAAACTTCTTTGCATTTGTCCGGAAGTTCATTAATCGCATCGTGGATTTCTTTGCGGAGTTCCTTGTCTTCAATCCTCCGGATTACCTCATTATTGTCCGGTTGATAAAATTCGGTACGCTTTTGGTTGATTTCTTCCATGGCGGCACAGTAGCCGTCTTCCACATTGCGGTGTTTTAAGACATTTAGGGCGCGGGTATAGACTGCACGATAGAGAAAGGCTTGAATTTGTTCGCCTATCTCTATATTGTCTTTCCGTTTCCACAATTCCACAAATACATCTTGTACCACGTCTTCAGCCTCTTCTTCTCCTACCAGGCGGGTTGCATAGAAGATCAGATTAGGGTAGTATCTGCGAAATAAACTTTTGTAGGTTACATCGAAGTTCTCATTCATTCTCTCTGATTAGTTTAGGTGGATTTTAAGGATTTCTCTCTTTGAAAGTGCCTCCGGATATTTTAGGGGTCTTACTCATTTCAAATTCGACAGTCGCTCCACTCATTATTTGCTCATGGGTGATATATGTTTTGTCATACAACTGTCCGTTAACTTTGATAGATTGGATATATATATTCTCTTTATTGACTTTGGGAGCGAGTACGGTAAAGGTCTTTCCATTAGCCAGATGCAGCTGCATTTCAGGGAACAACGGAGTTCCTATTTCATATTTACCGCTGACAGGATTTACGGGATAGAATCCCATAGCGCTGAATACATACCATGCTGACATTTGTCCGCAGTCTTCGTTGCCGCAGAGACCGGCTGGTTCATTCTTGTAAAGCTCGTTCATAACTTTGGCTACATATTCTTGTGTGCGATTTTCCTGTCCTATGGCGTTGAATAGATAAATAACATGATGGCTCGGTTCATTGCCATGCGCATATTGTCCTATCATGCCCGTGCTGAAGATAGGTAGTTCGTCATCTGCTGCCGGATGATAGGTGAACATACTGTCCAGTTTTTCGGCAAATCGGTTTTTACCTCCTACAAGGTCGATCAGTCCGTTAATGTCATGCTGTACAGACCAAAAGTATTGCCATCCGTTACTTTCGCAAATGTGTGGCGTATAGTCATCGGCTTTGAAGTCCTTGATAAAGATGCCTTTGTCGTCACGTGGCTGCATGAAAGAAGTAGCGGGGTTATATACATTCTTATAGTTTTGAGAACGTTTGTAAAATTCGTCCGCAATGTCTTGTTTGCCCATCTTCTTCGCCATTTCGGCAATGCAATAGTCATCGAAAGCGTATTCCAGTGTTTTGGATAACGACCAGTTTTCTGCGTTGTAATGGTCTGTTACGTTGTAAGGTATGTATCCTAATTCTTTGTAGAGTCCGATGCCGCGGTAATTATCCAGATTAGCCGTTGCTATGCAAGCATCCAAGGCTTTCTTTGCGTCGAAGTCGCTGATTCCTTTCAGATAGGCGTCTACAATAACAGGAACAGCATGATAACCGATCATCATGTCTGTTTCACTTCCGTAGAAGTTCCACACCGGTAGGCGGCCATTCTGTTCGTAGAAGGCGATGAAGGATTTCACCATGTCGTTTACACGCTCGGGTTCGGTATAAGTAAAGAGCGGGTGGGCGGCACGGTATGTATCCCATAGGGAGAAAGTGCTATAATTAACCCAGCCGTCGGCTTGGTGCACTTTCTTATCGGGGCCGTAGTAAGCTCCGTCTACATCACTGTAAATAGTAGGAGCAATCATTGAGTGATAGAGAGCAGTGTAGAAATTAACTTTATCATTCTCGTTATCCCCTTTTATTTCAATCTTTCCGAGTTGATGGTTCCAGTTTGCTTTCGTTTCGGCCAGGTATTTGTCGAAGTCGTTTTCGGGGACTTCTGCTTGCAGGTTCTTCGCTGCGCCTTCCATGCTGACACCGGAAATAGCGGTGTTTACTAGTATCTGTTCATCCTTTTGAGTGTTGAAATCGAAACGGGCGATCACCGCAGTGCCGATGCGTTTATTATCTTTGATGATAGCGGTAGTGTCCAACTCCATTTTCTCAAAAGGTTTGGAGAAGCGGGTGCGGAAATAGATATGCTGGTCGCGCGCCCAGCCGTCAGAGAAACGGTAACCTTGAATAGTGACGGAGTCTACGACTTCGATATGAGAATCGTTGGTGAAATCCCAGTTCATGGCTTTCTTCAGGTTTAAGAAGATGGCAGATTGGGCTTCCGGGAATGTATAACGTTGGATACCACAACGCTCGGTGGTGGTCAGTTCAACGTTGATGTTGTAATCAGTCAGACGTACTTGATAGTAACCGGCATGGGCACTTTCATCTTTATGGGAGAATTTAGAGTGGATGCCAAGTGGAGCTTCCGCTTCCTTGTAGGGAAGGATGACAGGCATGAAAGAAATGTCATACAAATCTCCAGCTCCGGTGCCGGAGAGATGCGTGTGGCTAAAGCCGGCAATTGTACTATCCGGATAGAAATAACCGGAGATACGATCCCATCCGGGAAGTCCGTTATCCGGACTAAGTTGTACCATGCCAAAAGGAGCTTGGGCACCAGGATAGGTATTTCCGGTGAAGTCGGTTCCGATAAATGGATTTACATAAGATGTGTAATCTATTTCGTGTTTTTCTTGCGTAGGGGCACAAGAAATGAGCATGCAGGTTAACAGCAGGCATAGATAAGCAGGTGTTCTCATTGCTTTTTAGGTATTAGTGATTACTTATTTTATTT
>DXOJ01000518.1:0-1703 GCA_019412865.1 Bacteroides sp.
CTTTATCACCCTTCCAGGAAAAGACAGTCATTTCTTCCGGTGTATCGAACGCCTTACGAATCTGTTGTTCCGAAGCTCCCGCCTCTTTCATGAGGCGATAACGTTCCGTTTGTTTCATTGCTTTCGTCAACAACTCTTCCACTCGTTTTTCCGGTAGTGATCGTGCATACGGAGCATTCTTACTTCCCTCTTTTTCTTTGAAGAATATAGGTTGCAGATAATCACCCAAATGCTCTTTTACAGCATCTTCGGCATACTGCTGCATACGTGAATTGATAGTTGTATAAATCTTCAATCCATCTGTATAGATATTATAATTTGTACCGTCTTTCTTCTTGTTTTTCGCACACCAGCCATATAACGGGTTAGTTTCCCAAGCGATAGAATCTTCGTAGAATTTCTGCATTTGCCAACCACGATAATCACTTCTTACCGGTTTCGGTGCTGTCATGACGCCACGGAGATATTCACGGAAATAAGTAGCCAGCCCCTCTTTATGGTCAACACGATTGTAAGTCAGTTTCAACGGAAGAGCCTGCAAAGAATCACATTCTGCATCTGTGATATATCCGGCTTTACGCATCTGCTCGAGCACCACATTACGACGGCCACGGGAACGTTCGTTGAAACGAACCGGATTGTAGAGTGACGGATTCTTACACATACCCACCAACGTAGCTGCTTCTTCAATCTTCAAGTCCTTCGGTTCACAGCCAAAATAGGTATATGCAGCAGTTTTGATACCAACAGCATTATTCAGAAAATCAAATTTATTGAGATACATACTCAATATTTCCTCTTTGGTGTAGTAACGTTCAAGTTTCACCGCAATCACCCATTCAATCGGTTTTTGGAAAAGACGTTGAAGTGTATTTCTCGCCACATTTTCCGTAAACAACTGTTTAGCTAGCTGTTGTGACAAGGTACTACCCCCACCTGCATTTTTCTGAAACATCAAACCACGTTTCACAAACGCACGGAACAACGCTTTGGCATCAATACCCGAATGCTCGACAAAACGAACATCTTCCGTTGCAATAAGAGCATTGATAATACAGGGTGACAAATCCTTGTAAGCCGTGTACACCCGGTTTTCCTTGCTGTAAGACCATGTACCAAGCACTTTCTCATCTTCAGAAAAAATCTCCGTTGCAAATTTATAGCTCGGATTCTCGAGTTCCTCTACAGGAGGCATATAGCCAATCCACCCCTTTGAAATGGAGACAAAGACTATAACAATAGCCAATACTATGACTGCCAAGAATATCCAAAGAGCTTTTATTATTTTTCGAATCATGTTTTTTCTCGCTTAAAATGACGCATTTAATTAAGATGCAAAGGTAGATAAAATCCGCTATTCAGCCAACGAGTTTGATTATAATTTCTATTTTGTTAAAATATAGAGCGATACTCCTAACAAATAGCACGAAACAAAAAGAAAGAACGTTTGTTTGGGAAAATAGCGGAAAGAAAGTATCTTTGTATACACTTATTCAAAGTGCATTCATATAAAAGATATTAATTATGAAATATGTATCATCAGACAGGAAGTTGTTACCTTATGGTATGATGAACTTCGAGGACATCCGTTTGGATAATTATTATTACGTGGATAAAACCTCTTACATCCCCTTGATAGAGCAATCAGATCGTTTTTTCTTTTTTATCCGCCCACGCCGATTCGGAAAAAGTCTGACTTTGAA
>DXOJ01000518.1:1713-3356 GCA_019412865.1 Bacteroides sp.
ACATTATTATGATGTACGTGCCAAAGATAAGTTTGACGCTTTGTTTGGCGATCTTTATATTGGAAAGCATCCCACAAAGGATCGCAATAGCTATCTGGTAATAAAATTAAATTTCTCGGGAATAAGTGGAGATTTACACAGCTACCGCAAAGGTCTGGACGAACATTGCAGAATCGTATTTGACTATTTCTGCGACGTTTATGCTGACTACTTACCTGAAGGAATCAAAGAAAAAATGGACGAAAAAGACGGAGCTGTCAGCCAATTCGAATATCTGTTTACGGAGTGCGCCCGTGTCAATCAAAAGATTTATCTCTTCATTGATGAATACGACCATTTCACCAATACAATACTCTCTGATGTCGACAGCTTAAACCGTTACACTGATGAGACACACAAAGAAGGTTATTTACGTGCTTTTTTCAATAAAATAAAATCCGGTACAGACTCCAGCATTAAACGTTGCTTCATCACGGGTGTCAGTCCCGTGACAATGGATGACTTGACCAGCGGCTTCAATATCGGCACTAACTACTCACTGTCACCAAGATTCAACGAAATGATGGGATTCACAGAAAGTGAGGTTCGCGAAATGTTAACTTATTATTCTAATACAGGGCATTTCAATCATACCATCAATGAGTTGATAGAAATCATGAAACCATGGTATGACAATTACTGTTTTGCACAGGAATGCTATGGTAAAACTACGATGTACAATTCCAATATGGTACTTTATTTCGTCAAAAATTATATTGAATATAACGGTGAAATACCGAAAGATATGGTAGAAGACAACATCCGTATTGACTACGAAAAATTGCGTATGCTCATCCGCAAAGATAAAGAGTTTGCGCACGATGCTTCCATCATACAGACTTTAGTAAGCCAAGGATACATCACTGGAGAAGTGAAGAAAGGATTTCCAGCCGCTAGTATCATTGATCCGGACAATTTCATAAGCTTACTCTATTATTTTGGCATGCTTACTATTAGTGGCACACATGAAGGAAAGTGCAAACTCACCATTCCCAATCAGGTAGTTCGCGAACAACTTTACACCTATTTGTTGAACACTTACAATGAAGCCAACTTAAGCTTCAGTAATTATGAGAAAAATGAATTATCCAGTTCGCTTGCTTATCGAGGTAGCTGGAAAGCTTATTTTGACTACATAGCTGATTGCCTGAAACGCTACGCCTCCCAACGCGACAAGCAAAAAGGAGAATTTTTCGTACATGGTTTCACACTAGCCATGACTGCACAAAACCGGTTCTACCGCCCTATTTCGGAAGCAGATACACAAGAAGGATATGCTGACATCTTCTTATCTCCATTATTAGATATTTATCCGGATATGAAACACAGCTACATAATCGAGTTGAAATATGCTAAATACAAAGATCCCGAAAACCGTGTGGATGAATTACGATTGGAAGGTATCGCTCAAACTAACCGTTATGCTGATACAGATACAGTGAAAAATGCTATTGGCACCACACAGTTGCATAAGATTGTTGTAGTATATAAAGGAATGGAAATGAGAGTATGCGAAGAAGTGTAGCTCTCTAATTATATCTAAAACACAAACAGGCGGGAAAAATCCCGCCTGTTATTCATTCATAAATATACCTATTTATAAG
>DXOJ01000519.1 GCA_019412865.1 Bacteroides sp.
CTAACCGATTTGCTTTCTTCTTCATTGTATAATTATTCTAAGAATGGCGCAAAAGTATGCATTATTTCGGAGAAAAGATGCATAAAACCAAAGTTTTTTTGCATAAAAGTAAAAAATATGCTAAACGATGAGAGCCTGCTTTTCTGTTTTGTGTCAAAATGTATACCCTTTCAATCAAAATACATAAGGAAAAGGAGGAGGGAATCGCCTATCTTTGCCATGTAGGTAAATGGATACCTTAAATATATAGACAGAATACCATGAAACAAAACTTTTTTGCAGTCGACCTGGGCGCGACGAGCGGCCGTACAATCTTAGGAACTTTCATTGAAGGCGGATTAAATCTGGAAGAGATTAATCGTTTTCCTAACCACCTGATTGAAGTGGGTGGACATTTCTATTGGGATATTTATGCATTATATCGTCACATTATTGACGGATTGAAGTTGGTTGCTCATCGTGGCGAATCCATTTCTTCTATCGGTATTGATACCTGGGGAGTGGATTTTGTATGTGTCGGAAAAGACGGTAATTTGCTTCGCCAGCCTTATGCATATCGTGACCCACATACAGTAGGAGCACCGGAGGCTCTTTTCTCCCGTATTTCCCGTAGCGAAGTGTATGGCAAAACGGGTATTCAGATTATGAATTTTAATTCACTTTTCCAATTAGATACTTTACGGCGCAATCATGACAGTGCGTTGGAGGCGGCAGATAAAATTCTGTTTATGCCGGATGCGTTGAGTTATATGCTTACCGGAGAGATGGTGACGGAATATACGATTGCTTCGACAGCCCAGCTGGTGAATGCACAGACACGACGTTTGGAGCCGGAGTTGCTGAAAGCGGTAGGATTGAGTGAGAAGAATTTCGGCCGTTTTGTATTCCCGGGTGAAAAGGTGGGAGTATTGACGGAAGAAGTGCAAAAGATAACCGGACTGGGTGCAATTCCTGTGATTGCGGTAGCCGGCCATGATACCGCTTCTGCTGTTGCTGCCGTTCCGGCATTGGATCGCAACTTTGCTTATTTGAGTAGCGGAACCTGGTCACTGATGGGAGTTGAAACGGATGCTCCGGTGATTAATGCCGAAACGGAAGCGTTGAACTTTACCAATGAAGGTGGTGTGGAAGGAACTATCCGTCTATTGAAGAATATCTGTGGAATGTGGTTGCTGGAACGTTGCCGTCTGAATTGGGGAGATACAAGTTATCCTGAATTAATCAGTGAGGCGGATGCTTGTGAACCGTTCCGTAGTCTGATTAATCCGGATGATGACTGTTTCGCGAATCCTGCGGACATGGAAAAAGCTATTACAGAATATTGCCGGGCTACCGGACAGTCGGTTCCCGAGAAACGCGGACAAGTAGTGCGTTGCATCTTTGAAAGTTTGGCTTTGCGTTATCGCCAGGTGTTGGAGAGTTTGCGTTCACTTTCTCCCCGTCCGATTGAAACATTGCAGGTGATTGGCGGAGGTAGCCGGAATGATTTGCTGAACCAGTTTACTGCCAATGCGATAGGAATTCCTGTGGTAGCCGGTCCATCTGAAGCAACAGCCATCGGTAATGTGATGATTCAGGCCATGGCGGCAGGCGAAGCGACGGATGTTGCCGGTATGCGGCAGTTAATTAACCGTTCTATCCCGTTGAAGACTTATCAACCACAAGACACGGAAGCTTGGGATGCGGCTTATATCCATTTTAAAAATTGCGTTCGGAAATAAATAGAACGATCGACAGAATAATCATTTTTAAAACTAATAGAATATCATGAAAAAAGAAGAACTGATTCAGAAAGCGTATGAAATTGCTGTGGAACGTTATGCAGCAGTAGGTGTAGACACCGAAAAAGTATTGAAAACTATGCAGGATTTTCATCTGTCACTTCACTGCTGGCAGGCTGATGACGTTACAGGATTTGAAGTACAGGCCGGTTCATTGACCGGAGGTATCCAGGCAACCGGTAATTATCCGGGCAAAGCTCGTAACATTGATGAACTGCGTGCTGACATCTTGAAAGCTGCTTCTTATATCCCGGGTACTCATCGTTTGAACTTGCATGAAATCTATGGAGATTTCCAAGGTAAGGTGGTAGACCGTGACCAAGTGGAACCGGAACATTTCAAGAGTTGGATAGAATGGGGTAAAGAACATAACATGAAACTTGACTTCAACTCTACTTCTTTCTCTCATCCGAAATCAGGTGACTTGTCACTTTCTAATCCTGATGAAGGTATCCGTCAGTTCTGGATTGAACATACCAAACGTTGTCGTGCAGTTGCAGAAGAAATGGGTAAGGCACAGGGCGATCCATGTATCATGAACCTTTGGGTGCATGACGGAAGCAAGGATATCACTGTAAACCGAATGAAATATCGTGCGTTGTTGAAAGATTCTTTGGATCAGATTTTCGCTACCGAATATAAGAATATGAAAGATTGTATCGAATCTAAGGTGTTCGGTATCGGTCTGGAAAGCTACACGGTAGGTTCTAACGATTTCTATATCGGTTACGGTGCTTCTCGCAATAAGATGATTACTTTGGATACCGGTCACTTCCACCCGACAGAAAGTGTAGCTGATAAAGTATCTTCACTATTGCTTTATGTTCCTGAATTGATGTTGCACGTAAGCCGTCCGGTTCGTTGGGATTCAGACCACGTAACTATCATGGATGACCCGACTATGGAACTGTTCAGCGAAATCGTTCGTTGCGGTGCTTTGGACCGTGTACATTATGGTCTTGACTATTTCGACGCATCTATCAACCGTATTGGCGCTTATGTGATTGGTAGCCGTGCAGCACAGAAATGTATGACTCGTGCTTTGCTCGAACCGATTGCGAAGTTGCGTGAATACGAAGCAAACGGACAGGGATTCCAGCGTTTGGCTCTGCTCGAAGAAGAAAAAGTGCTGCCTTGGAATGCAGTTTGGGATATGTTCTGCTTGAAGAATAATGTTCCTGTAGGTGAAGATTTCATCGCAGAAATCGAAAAGTACGAAGCCGAAGTAACTTCTAAACGATAAGTTATGGATATTTTAATCGGCTTATTGATTATAGCCATCGGTAGCTTTTGCCAGTCCAGTTCTTATGTGCCTATTAAAAAGGTAAAGGAATGGAGCTGGGAAAGCTTCTGGTTAATACAAGGTGTATTTGCTTGGTTAGTGTTCCCGTTTCTGGGTTCACTACTGGGTGTACCCCAAGAGAGCAGTTTGTTCGACTTGTGGGGAGCGGGAGGTGCTGGAATGAGCATCTTTTATGGTATATTGTGGGGAGTAGGAGGTTTGACTTTCGGGCTTTCCATGCGCTATTTGGGGGTTGCACTGGGACAGAGTATCTCATTAGGGACTTGTGCCGGTTTCGGAACCCTTCTTCCGGCTCTTTTTGCAGGTACAAACTTGTTTGAAGGTAACGGGCTGATTCTTTTGTTGGGTGTTTGCATCACGTTGGCAGGTATTGCTATTATCGGGTATGCCGGTAGTTTGCGTGCGCAAAACATGAGCGAAGAAGAAAAACGTGCTGCTGTAAAAGACTTTGCATTGACAAAAGGGTTATTGGTTGCACTCCTGGCCGGTGTCATGAGTGCTTGCTTCGCTTTGGGACTGGATGCAGGAACACCTATCAAGGAAGCTGCCTTAGCCGGTGGAGTGGAAGGACTTTACGCCGGTCTCCCGGTGATTTTCCTGGTTACATTTGGCGGGTTCCTGACAAATGCAGTTTACTGCCTGCAACAGAATGTGGCTAATAAATCGATGGGTGACTATGCTAAAGGAAAAGTCTGGGGCAATAATTTAGTTTTTTGTGCGTTGGCTGGCGTATTATGGTACATGCAGTTCTTCGGACTGGAAATGGGTAAGAGTTTCCTTGCGGAAAGTCCGGTATTGCTGGCTTTCTCCTGGTGTATTTTGATGGCATTGAATGTCACATTTAGTAATGTTTGGGGAATTATTCTGAAAGAATGGAAAGGTGTGTCAAACAAGACCATAACTGTGCTGATAGCTGGTCTGATCGTACTTATCTTCTCATTAGTGTTCCCAAATTTGTTTTAAAAAATTTAGGTGTGGATTACATGGATTACGCGGTTTTTTTATAACTTGCGGCAAAATCAGTGTAATCCATGCCTAATTAAAATTATATATAGAATGAAATCAATTTTAGAGAATCGTCCGGGACTTGCCAAAGAAGTAAATAAGGTAGCAGAAGTTGCCGGATACTTGTGGCAGAAAGGATGGGCTGAACGTAACGGTGGTAATATCACTGTTAATATCACAGAGTTTGTAGACGATGAAATCCGTCAGATGAAACCGATCAGTGAAGTTAAACCTATCGGTGTGACTCTTCCTTATCTGAAAGGATGCTATTTCTACTGCAAGGGAACTAATAAGCGCATGCGCGATTTGGCTCGTTGGCCAATGGAGAATGGTTCGGTGATCCGTATTCTGGACGACTGTGCCAGCTACGTAATTATTGCGGACGAGGCTGTGGCTCCGACATCGGAATTACCTTCTCACTTGAGCGTGCATAATGACCTGTTGAGTAAAAACTCTCCTTATAAAGCGTCTGTACATACACACCCGATTGAACTGATTGCCATGACACATTGCCCGAAGTTCCTGGAAAAAGATGTGGCTACCAATCTGTTGTGGAGTATGATTCCCGAAACAAAGGCATTCTGCCCGCGTGGTTTGGGTATTATTCCTTATAAATTGCCTAGTTCTGTAGAACTGGCGGAAGCTACCATCAAGGAATTGCAGGATTACGATGTTGTGATGTGGGAGAAACATGGTGTATTTGCAGTAGATTGCGATGCGATGCAGGCGTTCGACCAGATCGATGTACTTAATAAATCGGCTCTCATCTATATCGCAGCGAAAAATATGGGCTTCGAGCCGGATGGTATGAGTCAGGAACAGATGAAAGAAATGACAGTTGCTTTCAATCTGCCTAAATAATATTTTTACCAGTCATTGAATTTATCAACTTTAGCAACCGCAGCATTTTCTACCCTGGAAGGTGTTGCGGTTAACCCTTTAAACAAATAGCACAACCATGAATCGCATTATTTTAAACGAAACTTCTTACTTCGGTGCCGGATGCCGGAGTGTGATTGCTGTGGAAGCAGCCAGACGTGGCTTTAAGAAAGCCTTTTTTGTAACGGATAAAGACTTGATTAAGTTTGGAGTAGCTGCCGAAATCATTAAAGTATTTGATGAAAACCAGATACCTTACGAACTTTATAGTGATGTAAAAGCCAATCCAACGATTGCAAATGTGCAAAACGGTGTGGCTGCTTACAAAGCTTCCGGAGCTGATTTTATCGTAGCTTTGGGGGGTGGCTCTTCTATCGATACTGCCAAAGGAATCGGTATTGTTGTGAATAACCCGGATTTTGCAGATGTGAAGTCTCTGGAGGGTGTAGCTGATACCAAACACAAAGCTGTACCTACCTTTGCACTGCCTACTACTGCCGGAACGGCTGCCGAGGTAACTATCAATTATGTGATTATTGATGAAGATGCCCGTAAGAAGATGGTTTGCGTAGACCCGAACGACATCCCTGCCGTGGCTATCGTAGACCCTGAACTGATGTACTCGATGCCGAAGGGGCTGACTGCCGCTACCGGTATGGATGCTTTGACACATGCCATCGAAAGTTATATTACTCCGGGTGCTTGGGTAATGAGCGATATGTTCGAATTGAAGGCTATTGAGATGATTGCACAAAATCTGAAAGCAGCCGTAGACAATGGTAAAGATGTGGCAGCTCGCGAAACAATGTCGCAGGCACAATATATTGCCGGTATGGGATTCTCGAATGTCGGTTTGGGAATAGTTCACTCAATGGCTCATCCGTTGGGTGCATTCTATGATACTCCTCATGGGGTAGCCAATGCTTTGCTGTTGCCGTATGTGATGGAATACAATGCTGAATCTCCGGCAGCTCCGAAATATATCCATATTGCGAAAGCAATGGGAGTGGACACTACCGGAATGAGTGAAGCAGAGGGCGTTGAAGCTGCTATTGAAGCTGTGAAAGCACTTTCTATCAGCATTAATATCCCGCAGAAATTGCATGAAATCAATGTGAAAGAAGAAGACATTCCTGCATTGGCTGTAGCTGCTTTCAATGATGTTTGTACAGGTGGTAATCCTCGTCCTACTTCGGTAGCGGATATTGAAGCCTTGTATCATAAAGCATTCTAAATCTCGTCATAATAAAGTTTGTTTTTATATAAACATCCGGAGATACTTGAAAGTATGCTCCGGATGTTTTTTTATACCCTTGCGTGTGTTTTCTGAAAATAATTCCTATTTTTGTCCAACTCAATTACATGAAAACACTCTGATATGATCGAGGATAATAGTTTGGGATTGGAATTTAAATATCTGATTGTAAATGACATGGACCGTAAATTCGGGCTGTGGGTAAATACTGTCGGCTATCAGTCTATCCCTCCCGATTCACCTTATCCATTGAAAGAGCATCCCTCCGGTTACTTTTTTAATGCGGAAAAAGGAAGGGTGCTTCGCGAATATCAGTTGGTCTATATCACCAAAGGGCGTGGTTTGTTTTCATCCGATTCCACTTCTGAAAAGCAGGTTTGTAAAGGCCGGCTGATGGTCTTGTTTCCCGGGCAATGGCATACTTACCGCCCGTTACGGCAGACTGGTTGGACGGAGTATTATATCGGCTTTGAGGGGCCAATGATAGATGCCATCGTTAATGATGCTTTTTTGTCGCAGGAGCAGCAAATATTGGAAATTGGCATTAATGAAGAGTTGGTTTCCTTGTTCTCCCGTGCCCTTGCCGTGGCTGAAGCGGATAAAATTTCCGCGCAACAATATCTTTCCGGGATTGTGCTCCACATGATAGGTATGATTCTTTCTGTCTCCAAGAATAAAGTTTTCGAGATGAGTGATGTGGATCAGAAGATAGAACAGGCGAAAATCATCATGAATGAAAATGTTTCCGGTAATGTAGATCCGGAAGAGTTGGCAATGCGGCTTAACATCAGTTATTCATGGTTTCGACGTGTTTTCAAGGAGTATACAGGTTATGCCCCCGCCAAATATTTCCAGGAATTGAAACTCCGTAAAGCCAAACAGATGTTAGTAGGAACTTCTCAATCCGTGAAAGAGATTTCTTTTTTCCTTGGTTTCCAGTCCACCGAATATTTCTTCTCCTTTTTTAAGAAGCGTACAGGACTTACTCCGTTGGAATATCGTTCGTTCGGACGGGAGGAGTAAAAATATAACGTTAAAGGGTTATAACCCCAATATTAAAAAATATATTTATTTTGGTTGCATTGAATCTTATATTCCATTATATTTGGCGGTACGTAATAGATTAAATGGAAATGATACCAGAAAAACAACATGTTGACTTTGAGCAGATTTATATTGCTTATTTTTCAAGAATGAAGCACTTTGCCCAAGAGTATGTTCTTTTGGATGAAGATGCCGAAAATATAGTGCAAGATGTTTTCTTGGAACTTTGGGAGCGAAAAGAAATGCTGGATCTGCCGATTAATATTATTGCTTATCTTTTCACTGCTATAAAAAATCGGTGCATTGATTTCTTACGTCGGAAAATATTAATAAGAGATGTTGAAGACAAGTTACAAGAAGAATACCGTCTTACTTTGCAAGTGAAATATTACTCGCTGGAACATTTTGATTTGGATATTCTGGAGGAAAGAAGTATAGAACAAATTTTATCTAAGGCTATTGATGCACTGCGTGAAAAATGCAGGGAGATT